>JBKJYP010000166.1:0-12657 GCA_046715695.1 Actinomycetota bacterium
CGCCAATATGGCGCGTTCTGATCAAGTCGGGCTCATCGAACGCGAAGTCTCTGCCTCTTCGTACTCTTGTTCCCGGCAACGTCGGTGACCGATACGACGATCTTGTAGCGACCCGCGGGGGGACGTCTCCATCGAACGTTCAACGTCTTGGTGCGCCCCAGGAACCTCTCGGGGAATGCTTTGATCACAGCACCTCTTTTGCGGATGGTGACCTTGACGGAGGCGTCCTCGTCGGCCTTCACTGATATCGGCGCACTCTTGGACACGCGTCTCGGGGCCCCGATGCTGAACCCAGGTTTCATCCGGTCGATCGTCAAGTCACCTTGTAGCGGGATCGCCTCGTTCCCCGCAGCATCGTGGGCCGTAACTGCCCAGATGTATCGGCCGTCCGTATCCGCTCCAGCCCCGTCCCACGTCAGAGCTAAGAACTCTCCTTCGCCCCCCGTGGTGGATACCGGAGTCGAACTCGTGTCCGGAGTTACGGTGAACGTCCACGTCACCGGCTCGGAGAAGACTGCTTCGACATCCAGAGAATCTCGACGACCATCTCCGTTCGGCGATATCTGGGGTGGTGTCGCCGAACCTGTGATCGTCGGGCGGATTACATCCAAGGATCCGGAAGGTGAGGGGGACGGCGAGGGCGAGCCGGCGGGCGACGGATCGGGGTCTCCGATCTGCCGGGGGGCTCGGAGCCCGAAGTTCCATGAGCTCGCCTGCGAAGAGATGCCGACCAGGAGTATGTCGCCGTCGTCGAGCTTGCGAACGCTCAGCATGCACGGATCGGGTGTGGCGACTCCGTCGACGCGCTGGCATGGCGGCACCTCTGCCCGGTTGCGCCACATGCCGATGGTCAGCTCATCGGCTCCGCTGGGTACGCGCGCTGCGTCCAACCTGAAGACGAAACGCAAAGGCTTGTCCGGGGTGCCCGGGGGAGCAGAGATGTTTATCTGCTGGCCGAAGAAGGTCCCGCCGTCGGGGGGCGCTTGGACCGACTCACTCTCGTCGATCGTGATCACGCCGTCGACTGCCGCCGTGACCGAGCTGACGACGACGTCCTCGGCTGTAGCACCGTTGCCGAGGGCATCCGTTGTGACGGATTCGGATGTCGCGACTGCTTGTTCGGCCCGGTCGCGCTCGGCAGCGGTCGGTTGGTCACCCGGCTGGAGCACGCGCCAGTCGGGTGCGCCCTCGCCGGAGGGGGCGGAAGTAGCGCGGACGACCAGGGTCCCATCCAGGCCGATCGAGAAGATGTCTGTCGCCCCGTTGCGTTGCGCCTCGAAGGCAAGCCGGGATCCATTGGGAGCCCATGCAGCGGAGGTCTCGTTGGCAAGGCTCGTCGTCAGCCGGGCTGGAGCAGAGCCGTCGACACCTCCAACGAATATGTCTCGTGACCCGGAAGCATCGCTGTCAAAGGCGATCCATGCCCCATCGGGAGACCAAGCAGGCGAGTGGTCTGCGAAAGGGTTGTCGGTGAAAGGCTTCACCGCTCCGGTCTCGATGTCCATCACGAAGATGTCCGAGTCGCCGTCGCGGTTCGATCCGAATGCGAGCCGGGATCCATCCGGCGACCACGCCGGAGAGCCATCGGGTACTGCGTTGAACGTCAGCCTCGTCACCGGGCCGCCCGAGGCGGATGTGACATAGATCTCGGGGTTCCGGTCACGGGTCGAAACGAAGGCGACACGCGTCCCGTCCGGAGACCAGGCCGGCTGGATGTCTGCGCCGGGACTATCTGTGATGTTGAGTTGCGTGCTCCCGTCGCCGACCCAGATGTCGGCGTTCCCACTTCTGTCGCTGACGAAAGCCATCTTCGAGCCATCGGGCGAGAAAGCAGGGTCGGTGTCGTTGGCCGCTCCGCCGATAAGCAGCACCTCTCCCAACCCATTTGGAGCGACGGCGAAGATGTCCTGGTTGCCGTTGCGGTCGCTGTGGAAGGCGATCTTCCCGTTCGATCCTGATACGGCACCGCTCGCAGAGCTTAGGAACGCAAGTACGCTCGACGAGACGGCGAGCGCCACCGCTGCTGAGAGTGAGACCCGGCTATAGCCGCTTGAGGAGCTCTGCCTTCTTTGCATTGAACTCCTCCTCGGTGAGCGATCCTTGATCTTTCAAACGTGCGAGGGCCTCGATCTGTTGCGGGATCGATGGAGGTGCTTCCGCCGGGGCGGCGGCACCAGGGTTCATCATCCGGTTGTTGTTCTCCTCGGTGACTTTGTAGATCATGAGTTGGACCTGCTCTGGCTTGCGGACATCTGCGATCCGGCTCTGCCCCCGTTCTCCGGCAGACTCGATCATCAGGTCGCCAGCACCCAGCATCCGCTCGAAGACGGTCTGACTGAAAGCGACATCGTTGATCCGCTCCAGAGGGATCTCCTTCGAGTGCTTGGCGATGATCCCGTGACGGGTGATCAATCGGTCGCTGGTGAGGACGAAGTGAGTGAATTTCCACCGCAGGAACGGGATCACTGCGAAGAAGATCCAAAGGGCGAGGACGACGATCGCTATGCCCAGTTGGAGACCACTTGCGTCTGTGACCTTGTCGCCGGCCAATCGATGAGAGAAGACCCAGACCACCGCTAGGAGGACGGTCCAGACGACCTCAGGGACAACCGCTATCCAATGTGGCCGCAGGTCGAAGACAAGCTTCTCGTGATCGGCCAGCAGGCCCTTGGGGAATGCCACATTCGCAACCGTAGCAAACAGGCCGGCCTGACAGTTAGCTCCACTAGGATGCGCCACCTATGGCTATAGACCGCAAGACCGTCGATCACGTCGCGCGCCTCGTCCGCCTCGATCTCTCCGAGGAGGAGCGGGAGCGGATGCAGGCCGAGCTCACGAAGATATTGGGGCACGCCGAGAAGATCCAGGCCCTCGACCTCGAAGGCATCGAGCCCACGTCCCATTCCGTCCCCCTAGCCAACGTCCTCCGCCCCGACGAGGCCGGGGAGTGCCTCGATCGCGATGAGGTGCTCGCGGCCGCCCCTGCGGCGGAGAACGGCCGCTTCCGCGTGCCGAGGATCATCGAGGACGCCGGCTGATGGCGGACGAGATCCACTGGCTATCTGCCACCGAGCTTGCTCGGCTGCTGGAGAAGGGTGAGTTATCGGCGCGAGAGGTGACCGAGGCCCTCGTGGCGAGGTCGGAGTCGCTGGACGGCTCGCTGAACGTCCTCCTGCAGTCGACACCAGAGCTCGCTCTTCAACAGGCCGAGGCAGCCGACGCGAGACGGGCGCGAGGGGAAGCAGCTTCTGCGTTCGATGGGATCCCGATCGCCTACAAGGACATCTTCGTGACCCGCGGGGTAGCGACGACGTGCGGTTCGAGGATCCTCGAGGGCTGGGTCCCTCCCTACGACGCGACCGTGGTCCAGAGGTGCGCCGAGGCGGGTCTTCCCATGATCGGCAAGTGCAACATGGACGAGTTCGCGATGGGGTCCTCGACCGAGAACTCCGCTTTCGGTCCTGCCCGCAACCCGTGGGACACCGACAGGGTTCCTGGGGGATCGAGCGGAGGCTCTACGGCGATCGTCGCCGGCGGGGGAGTCCCCTGGGCTTGGGGAACGGATACCGGTGGTTCGGTGCGTCAACCCGCATCGCTCTGTGGTGTCGTCGGCGTCAAGCCCACGTACGGGCGCGTCTCTCGGTACGGGATCATCGCCTTCGCCAGCTCTCTTGATCAAGCGGGCCCGATCACGCGTACGGTTAGCGATGCGGCGGCGCTGTTGTCTCTGGCCGCCGGCGCCGATCGTATGGACTCCACGTCGATCCCGGTCGATGTGCCCGACTATCTCGCCCACATCGAAGGCGGGGTCAAGGGTCTGCGGATCGGCGTCCTCGGGGAGAAGGGGACCGAGGGGACACAATTCGGGGTCCTCGAGCGCGTCCACGACTCGTACGCCCGGCTGGAGAAGCTCGGAGCGACGATCGAGGAGGTCTCACTCCCGTCGTTCGAATACGGGATCTCTGCCTACTACCTGCTTGCTACGGCCGAGGCTTCTTCGAACCTCGCTCGTTACGACGGCGTTCGATACGGCATGAGGGTGGATGCAGACGACATCGTTGCGATGACCTCACGAACACGCGAAGCGGGCTTCGGCGACGAGGTCAAGAGACGCATCATGCTGGGAACGTACGCACTTTCTGCCGGCTACTACGACGCCTACTACGGTAAGGCCCAGAAGGTCCGCACGCTGATCACGCGTGAGCTCACCGAGGCTTACGACAGGTTCGACCTGATCGCCTGTCCGACTTCGCCGAGCACAGCGTTCAAGGTCGGTGAACGTGCCGCAGATCCGCTCGCCATGTACCTGTCGGATGTGTTCACGGTGCCCGTCAACCTCGCCGGGTACGCCGCGATAAGCGTGCCTTGCGGCCTCGCCGCGGACGGTCTACCCGTAGGTCTGCAGCTGATAGCACCCGCTCTCGAGGAGACGCGGATGTTCCGTGCTGCGTATGCGTTCGAGCAGGACCTTGCATGGGCGGGCTCCCCCGAAGGCAGACCCTCTATATGAGCTCCGCCACCCCCGGCGCGCGGAGGAGCAGATGACGACGGCAACGTACGAGACGACTGTTGGGCTCGAGATCCATGTCGAGCTTTCCACCGCGTCGAAGATGTTCTGCTCCTGCCCCGTCGCGTTCGGCGGCGAGCCCAACACCCGCGTCTGTCCTGTGTGTCTGGGGTTGCCCGGCTCCCTGCCGGTGGCCAACGGCAAGGCGGTCGAGCACACGATCAGGATCGGCCTGGCACTCGGTTGCAGGATCGCGTCTGACAGCCTCTTCCACCGCAAGAACTACTTCTATCCAGACATGCCGAAGGACTATCAGATCTCGCAATACGACCATCCCCTCGCGACGCAAGGCGTTCTGGAGATCCAGACCCCCGACGGCGCACTGAGGGTGGGGATCAATCGCGTCCATCTCGAGGAGGACACGGGGAAGTCGATCCATGTGGGCGGCACCGGGCGCATCGCCGACTCCGAGTACTCGCTGGAGGACTTCAACCGTGCCGGCACCCCTCTCGTCGAGATCGTCACCGAGCCCGATATCCATTCTGCCGAGGAGGCTCGGATCTTCGTGACCGAGCTGCGCGCCATCTTGGAGTCGCTCGGTGTGAGCGATGTCCGGATGGAGGAAGGCTCGATGAGGGTGGACGCGAACATCTCCACGCGTCGGCCGGGCGAGAAGGAGTACGGAGCGAAGGTCGAGGTCAAGAACATGAACTCGATCCGATCGGTCGCCCGGGCCCTCGAGTACGAAGAGAAGCGTCAGCGTGCGGCCCTTGACGCCGGTGAAGAGCTGGTCCAGGAGACCCGTCACTTCGACGAGAAGGAAGGTACGACTTCGTCGATGAGGACGAAGGAGTTCGCGTTCGACTATCGGTACTTCCCCGAGCCCGACCTCGTCCCGTTGACGCCGTCGGATGACTGGATCCAAGAGATCAAGAGGTCTCTCCCAGAGATGCCGGTGCAACGCAGAACGCGGTTCGCCTCTCAGTACGGTTTGAGTGATGCGCACATCGGGATCCTTACCTCGTCGCTCGATACGGCTCGTTGGTTCGAAGAGGCCGCCGGCGCTTACGGAGGCGAGGCCAAGAAGGTCGTCAACTGGATCATCGCCGATCTCTTCGGCCTATTGAACGAGGCCGGGATCGAGTTGAGAGAGAGCAAGATCACCCCCGAGGCTCTCGCCGATCTCGTCAAGCTCGTTGATTCAGGAGCGATCTCGGGGAAGCAGGCGAAGCAGGTTCTCGCCGAGATGTTCGAGACGGGGGCCGCAGCCGCAGAGGTCGCCAAAGAGAAGGGCCTCGCACAAGTGAGCGATGAAGGCGAGCTGGCATCGGCCGTTGACGCCGTCATCGCCGAGAATCCCGACGCGGCGGAGAAGGTCCGTTCCGGACAGCTCAACACCATCGGCTTCCTCGTCGGGCAGGTCATGCGGAAGACAGGTGGGAATGCCAACCCAGGTGTGGTCAACGAGCTCCTCCGGTCCAAGCTGACGGAGTGAAAGCGGTCCTTCGGCGTGGGTGGCCGATCTCGATCGAAACCGCTGAGGTCATGGAAGCTCCCCCCGAGGTCGTGTGGGGGTTGATCACCGACTGGGAGCATCAGAGCGATTGGATGCTTGAAGCCTCGGACTTCGTCGTCGTCTCCGAAGCCCGCGAGGGCGTCGGTGTGGAAGCCGAGGCGACGGTCAAGATCGCGGGCATCTCGACGCGCGACCGGGTGCGCATCGTCGGGTGGGAACCACCCCACCGTCTCGTCATACGACACCTGGGATGGGTGGAGGGTACGGGCGAGATGCACCTCACTCCGCTCCCGCGGGAGCGCACCCATGTTTTCTGGAGAGAGGAGCTACATCCGCCGGTGGGCTCGTTGGGCGCCTTGGGCATGAGCACGTTGAAACCGGTGATGAAGCGGGTGTTCGAGCGGGACCTCCGTGTCCTTGCGACATTGGCACGCGAGCGAGCCCGACGTTCTTAACCACATCGAGTCGGATCAATAGGGTCCGCCTTTTCCCGCGCAGGCGACAACCACGTCTTCGGAGGCTCTGGTGGATGCACGGGGGCAAGAGGCAGGCCAAACCTCGAAGAAGGCTGGGTCCGGACCCATATTGAGGTAGTAGATGTGCCCCAATGGGCAGGTCAGCTTTCCAGATCCGTAATGCGACCGTCCTTCGGAGTGACCTGTACCGATCTCGCCCACGAAAGAGAAGAGAACGACCGGGTCGAGGATCCCGGGATCTCGGATCGAAGGCCACATCTTGACGATCTCCAACGTGAGCGTCTCTCCTCTGTCTCTCCGAGCAAGGAAGTAGTCACCTAGGCCTTCCCGTTCGTGCGACGCGTCCCCCCAGCGCCGGCCTGGGCCTTGAGAGCCATCTGCTACAAACCGGAACTCTGGCTCCTCCCAGAACGAGGCCTCGAGTTCGTTGCGGCTTCCTAGTTCCCATGCTTCAGTGAGATCAAGAAGATGCTCCGCGACGTAATGGGGTTCGCATCCTCGAGGCAAGTCAGGGCGGTCGCGCGTTACTACGACTTCCGGCCTCTCGTGTGATGAGGTGGTTGTTGTTCCGTTGGGAGGAGGGGTCGGTTGCTCGACCGAGGTACAGCCAGATTGCAAAAGCACGAGGCCTATCGTCAAGCGTCTCGCCCAACGCTTCGGCGACACGCGAGTCAGCGAGCCGAGGAGAGCAGCTCGGCTACACGGGTGATGCCTTCGACGAGGTCTTCGTCACCCAATGCATAGCTGAACCGGCCGTAACCAGGTGCTCCGAATCCCTCGCCGGGGACGAACGCAACCTTGACCCGGTCGAGGACTATCTCGGCCAGCTCTTCCACCGTTGAAGGCGTTGTCCCCGCGATCTCGCGTCCGAGGAACTCCTTGAACGAGGGGAAGGCGTAGAAGGCGCCTTCCGGCTCGACGCAGCCGACGCCCGGTATCTCGAGCAGCATCTTGTGGATGGTCTTCCTCCGCCGGTCGAAGTGCTCGCGCATCTCGTGAGCCGCACTGAGGTCACCCGACACCGCGGCGAGCGCTGCTGCCTGGGCGACGTTCGAGACATTGGACGTCGCGTGTGATTGCAGGTTGGTCGCCGCCAAGATCACGTCGGCCGGACCGATCATCCAACCGACGCGCCACCCCGTCATCGCGTATGTCTTGGCCACGCCGTTGATCACGATGCAGTGCTCGCCGATCTCTGGGACCTCCACCGGCATCGATGAGAACACGGCGTCCCCGTAGGTCAGGTGCTCGTAGATCTCGTCGGTGACGACCCAGATGCCTTTGCCGACCGCCCACCGCCCTATCTCTTCGACCTGGTCGCGCGAGTAGACGGCCCCCGTTGGGTTCGAGGGAGAAACGAAGAGCAAGACCTTCGTCTTCGCCGTGAGGGCGGCGTCGAGTTGATCGATGGTCACTTTGAAGCCGGTGTCTTCGGTCGTGGGGATCTCGATGACTACCCCGCCGGCGATCTTGACCATCTCGGGGTAGCTCACCCAGTAGGGGGCCGGGATGATGACTTCGTCGCCAGGGTCGAGCAGGCTCAAGAAGGTGTTGAACAGTGCGTGCTTGCCTCCGTTGGTCACGAGGACCTGGGAGGCATCGATATCGAGCCCAGAGTCGCGCTGGGTCTTGCTGGCGATGGCAGCGCGCAGCTCCGGGAGCCCTCCCGTCGCCGTGTAGTGGTGATACAGCGGGTGAGTGGCCGCTTCCGCTGCGGCCTTGACGATGTGGTCGGGGGTCGGGAAGTCCGGCTCCCCAGCCCCGAAGCCGATGACCTTCTCGCCGGCGGCCTTCAGCGCCTTGGCCCTTGCATCTACGGCCAGGGTGGGGGACGGCGGTATGGATGCGACCCGCTGAGACAGACGAGGGTGGGAAATGGCTAGAGTCCTTCCGCTATGCAACCGGACGAAGTGATTATCCCAAGAGACTTGCTGCCGTCTGACGGCCGGTTCGGATCGGGGCCATCGAAGGTGCGTGTCGAGGCCATCCAGGCCCTCGCCGAAGCGGGCCCGCGGTATCTCGGAACGAGCCACCGGCAGGACGGGGTCAAGTCCGTGGTGCGCCACCTACGGGAGGGTCTGACCGAGCTCTTCTCACTCCCGGCCGGATATGAGGTCGTGCTCGGCAACGGAGGATCGACTGCCTTCTGGGACGCGCTCGCCTTCGGCCTCGTCGAGGCGAGGAGTCATCACTATGTCTTCGGCGAGTTCTCGTCGAAATGTGCGGCCGCCGTTCGAGCCGCTCCCCATCTCAAGGACCCGGGCGTCGCCGAATCCCCGCCGGGCACGCACCCCGGCCTCGCCGATCATGGCGACGCCGATCTGATCGCGATGACCCACAACGAGACTTCGACCGGCGTGATGATGCCGGTGAGCCGCCCTATCGGCGACGCTCTCGTGACCGTGGACGCCACCTCCGCGGCGGGCGGGATGCTCGTCGACCCGGCCGACTTCGACGTCTACTACTTCGCCCCACAGAAATGCTTCGCCGGCGATGGGGGTCTCTGGATCGCCCTGTGCTCCCCGGCAGGGGTATCCCGGATCGACGCGATCGAAGCTTCGGGCCGCTACGTCCCTGCGTCTCTGAACCTCAAGTCCGCGCTGGACAACAGCCGCAAGGATCAGACATCGAACACGCCTGGGCTCGCGACCCTGTTCCTGATGGTGCATCAGGTCGAGTGGATGCTGGCGGGCGGAGGGTTGGGATGGGCGGCCGGAAGGAGCGCACGTTCTGCTTCGACCCTCTACGGATGGGCTGAGTCGAGTGACTTCGCTTCCCCCTTCGTGAGCTCACCTGCCCAGCGCAGTCCGGTGGTGGGCACGATCGATCTCGATGAGGCCGTTGACGCGAAGGCGATCTCGAGCGCCCTTCGGGCCAATGGGATCGTCGACACCGAGCCCTATCGCAAGCTCGGGCGGAACCAATTGCGCATCGCCATGTATCCGGCGATCGACCCCGACGATGTCGCGCAGCTAACGCGTTGCATCGACTTTCTCGTGGAGGAGACCTCGTGAGCAAAGCCGCGTTCGGCCGGAAGCAACGCTTCGCCTACAAGATGGATCACATCCTCAGTGGGGGGCCGGGTCCGATCATGGGTCTCCTCTTCCTCGTCGTTCTCGCTGTCGTGCTGCTCGCTGCTTTCCTGCTGGCTCTGTTCGGAGTCACGGTCGACGGCGTGAAGCTCGGGTTCCTCGAAGCCTTCTGGACGAGCCTCATGCGTAGCTTCGATGCAGGGACGATGTCGGGCGACCTGGGCTGGCCGTTCCGTTTGGTCTCACTGATGGTGACGCTGGGGGGGATCTTGATCCTCAGCTCGCTGATCGGTGTTATCGCAAACGTCATCGACCAGCGGCTGACCCTGCTACAGCGAGGCCGCTCCCACGTCGCAGAGACCGAGCACGTCCTCATCCTGGGGTGGAGCCCGAAGATCTTCACCGTCGTTGCCGAGCTCATCGTTGCGGGCCAAAGCAGGTCCGACAACTGCATCGTGGTGCTCGCCTCGGTCGAGAAGCAGGAGATGGAGGAGCAACTCGAGTCTCGTATCGAAGAGTGGGGACCGACCCGACTCGTTTGCAGGACGGGCGACCCCAGCGACCCGGCCGACCTCGCCATCGTGAACCCGACGGGGGCGCGCTCGGTGCTGATCCTCAACGCCGGTGCGGAGAACGAAGATGCACACGTCGCGAAAGTCGTGCTTTCTCTTGCGAAGAAGGGCGTGGCGGACTCCGGTATCCCGATCATCACAGAGATGTCTGACGAAACCCATGCGATCGCGCTTCGTAAGGCAGTCGGCGCCGGCGTCACGATCATCGAGCCGATGCACATCATCGCGAGGATCGCGGCCCAGGCCTGCAGGCGCCCCGGACTCGGAGCCGCTCTGCAGGAGTTGTTGGATTTCGAGGGCCACGAGATCTATTTCCGTCAACAACCGGAATTGGTCGGGCGGACCTTCGGCGACTGCCTGTTCGCTTTCGAGCAATGTGCCGTGATGGGGATCTACCGGTCGGACGACGGATGCGTTCTGAACCCGCCTATGGACTCCATGATCGGCGTGGAAGACCAACTGATAGTTATCGCCGAAGACGACGCGTCGATCAGGTTCACGGGCGTCAACCCTGTCCAGGCGACCGGCAGCCCGGTCCTCGAAAGAGAGGTCGCTCCTGCGGAGAGGTTCTTGGTGGTGGGCTGGAGCCGTCTGGGCCGGTTGATGCTGCAGGAGCTCGATCACTACGTTGGCCCGGGATCGAGCGTATTGATCCTTGCCGATCGTGATCATCTCGGCGACGTGATGCCGGAGCACTCGATGAACAACATCGCGATCGACGTGACGAGTAACCCTGAACATGTCGAAGATCCCGCGGGTCTGTTGATGCTCCGCTCGTTCGACCATGTCGTCCTGCTCTGCTACCGCGATGACGACATGAACGTCGCCGGGGCAAGGACATTGATGACGTTGTTGCAATTGCGGAACGCGCTCCAGGGTAGCGACGGGAGCACGAACATCGTGGCGGAGCTGATCGACGTTCGCGACGTCGAGTTGGTGCCCGACATGGATGCTGCCGAGTTCCTGTTGAGCGAGCGTCTTTCCAGTCTCCTGATGTCACAGCTATCGGAGAACGTCCAGCTCAGCCCTGTCTTCGATGATTTGTTCGACCCCGAGGGGGCCGAGCTCTACGTGAAACCGATCGCGATGTACGGAGGGCCGGGGAGTCACTCCTTCGGAGGGCTCGTTGCTTCTGCGGCGATGCGGAAGGAGACCGCGATCGGCTATCGGCGCAGGGTGGGCAGGGAGTTCGAGGTCGTCATCAACCCGGCCAAGTCAAGCGTGGCCGAGTTGGGGTCTGAAGACGCCGTGCTAGTGCTTGCCGATGAGGACGGTTGAGCGCCCTAGGAGACTGGATAAGCCGAGGTCGGGACGACTATCGAGTCGGTCCACCTGTCGTGCCAGGTCTGTTTCTGAGGGTCGCGCAGCATCACGAGGTACCCGATGCCCAGGGCCATGCCTGAGACCCAGCTGCAAACAACTCTCAAGCCCGCCTGTCCGTGACCGATCGGGGCCCCCGTCTTGATGTTGATGACCCGGATCCCAAGTGCTCGTTTGCCTAGCGTTTGACCGCGCGCTCCACCCTCCAACCAGGTGCGGTACACGAACGGGACCACGAGGCCAACAAGGTTAAGCAGGGGCCCTGCCCTCTCGATCGCGAGGTTGATCTCGATCAGGTCATTGGACCGGAACGCGGTTGCGAGCTCGTCGCCAATCAAGGGATAGCAGATCGCGAACATGACGAGGCCGACGACGAGGCCGTCTAGGAAGGAAGCGACCAGACGCTTGCCGAACCCCGCCCGTGGGCCGGAGAGCTGCGGTGGTGAGACACGGTACGGCTCCCACTGGAACGCGAGGGCGTTCCAGTACCACCAGGTGCCGTCAGTTGCCTGACGCCACCACCCTCCGCCCCACTGGACGGGTTCGAGCACTTATGCGACTTCTATGGCGCGTCCACGACGATGCTCTTGGCAACCCTGTCGTGGATCGCTTGCTTCTTCGCGTCCCAGAGTGGGAACAGGTGATCGATGAGGCTGGCCAACCCACCTAGGAACGGGATGATGGGAAGACCGCTCTGGACCGCACCACGGATCGCAGCTTGCTGCATGTCGAGGAACTGGCCGGTGCTCTCTTGGAGCACCTTGATCTTCATGGCCATCTTGCCGATCGTCTGACCCTTGGTGGAGTGGAAGTAGGCCCCATAAGGGATCGCGATCGCGGCGTTGATCAACTGACCGATGATCACTCGCATCAGGAAGCTCGTCCCGCCGGTCGTGAAGGCCCCCGTGGTCGGGTCGAAGGTGACGTCGGTCGCCGCCATGTACCCGACTCCTAGGACGGACATGATGATCGAGGCCGGGATGCCGATGATGATCGCGTCGATGATGATCGCGACCAGGCGCTTACCCCAAGATGCGTAACCACCACCGGCCGGCGCCGGGGCGTACCCGGGGGGGCCATAACCCGGTTGCTGGCCGTAGGGCTGACCCGGCTGGGCGTACTGACCCGGGGGGGCTCCATAAGGCTGCTGAGCCGGAGGCTGCCCGTAAGCCGGCTGTTGCTGGGGTGGGTACTGCTGTGGGGGCTGCTGCTGCTGCGGCGGATACTGCTGGGG
>JBKJYP010000167.1:0-3910 GCA_046715695.1 Actinomycetota bacterium
CGGCCGGCTCATCCAGGCAGTCGGCGACCTTGTCCCGCACGATCGGAGGGAGTTGCGCCGCGTACCAGAAAGGCTTGTTGTTGCGCACGCCTTCGATGTGAGCCCACCGCAGGCCCGAGTCGTCGTCCTGCCCCGTTTGGGCGACCCTGCTGGTCGTCCAGGAGAAGTAGTCGTCGTCGTCAGGGTCATCCGAGAAGTCGTCGTCGTAGATCGCGAATCCATCTCCCTGTTCGATCTCGGCGATCTGCGGCTTGCTCGAGACCGAGTTGATAACCGAGTAACCCTCGGCCTTGAAGTCCAGGTCGCTGGGTGAGAACCCAAGCACGCTCTCGGTGAACCCCGATACCTCGGCCCTGTTGAAGTCCCCTAACTCCCCATCATCTCGGACCGAGAACGCGAGATCTTCGTAGTCTGCTACCGCGAAGTGACCGTACGGATAAAGGCGGGCTGGCAACGTTTGATCGGAAAGCTGCTCGGGAGCCCCACAGATGTCGAAGTCGCCCAGGATCTTGCACGTCGTGCGGTAGACCTTGTAGCTGATATCGAAGGGATCGAACCGTTTCAGCCCCCAGGGGAAGCCGACCGGCCCTTCGCCGTCTTCGAGGTCCGTGGCTACCGTCCAGGTCTGACCCGCCTGTTCGATGTCGATCTTCATGCTGTAGTGGATCGCCTTGCCGTCGGGAGTCGCCCCCTTGCAACTCGAGTCGACCGCTCCCAGGCGCATGACCTCCTCCAGCCACGCTACGCTCGCCTGGTTCTGGTAGCCCTTGGGGTGGTGCAGCGTGTAGGGGCCACCGTGGTACGGCGGGAGGGCCTGGACCGGAGCGATCCTCAGACGCATGCACTTGATGGTCGCCTTGAACGAGTTCGCCGGTCCTGCTCGGTCCTGGACGCTGGTCGCCAGGACCTCACCCTTGCCGATCCTCCTGCCCTTCACCAACACCGTGCGCCCCTCGACGATGACGGGGAACTTTCCCTCGGGCCGCGCGACGACCGAGCCGTCCTTCAGCTCGAGGGTAGATGCGGAGTCATCGGTCGATACCACCCGCCCACGCAGCACTAACTTCTTCCCGAGCGCATCGCAGAGCCGGCCGACGAGACCGGCCGCGTCGAGCGCAGGCTGGATGTGCTCCATGGCGACAGCACCGTCGAGTTTCGCGAACGCGATCTCTATCTCGGCCACGTCGACGTCCCCTCCGGCCGACCTCGCCCGGGCCGCCGCGGCCTCCTTCTCGGCGATCGCTGCATCAACCGCGTCACCGGCCTCTGTCAGCTTGTCCGCCAACATGGCCGCCGTGCGCTCTCCTTTGCAGGGGTTTCCCCGCGCGACATGGTGGCCGGTGTCACCCACCAGTTTGACGGCGATCCTCAGGGGTGGGGCGGCCTCCTGGAAGGCCTCGTTCCCGAGGGCGGCCCGTGCCTGCGTGAGTCCCTCGAGGGCCGGACCGATGATCAGCTCCGGTCGCACGATGAGCTCTAGAGCGGTGCAGCCGAGGGCGATGGTACGGCTCCCTCGCGGGACGCCGGGACAGCGATCCGTTGACTCGCCGGTCACAACCACGAAACGTCGCTCGTCGGGGGATGGATCCATGTTCCCGGAGGGATCTACGGCCGCCCCATAGAACCAGTGAGGCCCCAGAGGCAGAGTCGGCAACTGGTGCGGGGAAGAACAGGGCGCGATCTCTTCCCCGTCGATCGCGCACATGAACGTGGACCCCGGTTCGGACGACATCAGCGTGAAGGCCGGCGCCGGGTCCCTGGTCTCGCCGTAGGGACCGGTCGTGATGACGGTGTCGGGAGGTTCCGTGTCACCGGGCGCATCGGGGGTGGGTGTGGGCACGACCGATGGCGGTGGAGCCGTCGATGGCGATGGAGACGGTGGCGTGGGGGATGGTGAGACGGAGCCGGACGGTGTCGGCGACGGCGTGGGGGAGGTCGTCGCGACGGTCCATGATCTGGTCGCGGGCGTCGGGTCGATGTTGCCGGCCGTATCGCGCGCTCGAACCGTGAACGTATGTCCTCCGTCGGCTAGACCGTTGTACGCCTGGGGAGACGAGCAAGGGCCGAAGGAGGCTCCGTCCAGGGCGCACTCGAACGTCGCCGCCTCCGTCGCGGTGAACTCGAACGTCGCGGAGCTCGATGCGACCGTGCCGCTGGGTCCCGACGTGATCGTGGTGTCTGGAGGAGTCCTGTCGACGACCCAGGTGCGGCTCGCGGGGGTGGGGTCCGGTGCTCCGGCTCCGTCGATCGCCCTCACCTGGAAGCTGTGCGCACCATCGCCGAGTCCGGTGTAGCTCTTCGGAGAGGTGCAAGAGGTGAAGCTTTCGCCGTCCCGCGCACACTCGAAGGTCGCGGCGCGGTTGTCCGAGGTGAACATGAAGGTGGCATCTGAGGACGTGACCGTCCCGGAAGGACCTCCGGTGATCGTCGTGTCGGGAGCTGCCAGCGCTGACGGGAGAGGCAAGCTCAGCAAGATGAGGACGGCGACGGCCCCGGTTGCGATCGCTCGTGCACGCGTATGGGTTCCGGCCAAGATCCCCCCTGCTAGTCGCTCGCTCCCACGATACGCCCCGATCGACCCCCCGGGCTAGAAGAGCCTGACTGTGTTAGGCAATTGGCATGAAAAAGACATGGGTCATCTCATTCGCAGCATCCGCATCGATCGCCGCATCCCTTACAGCTGGACCGGTGAAGGCGGCTTTCCCCGGACAGAACGGCCTGATCGCCTATGACGGGTTCACCGTTTCCCAAGCCGACATCTTCGTGGTCAATCCCGACGGCAGCTTCGCTACCAACATCACCAACACCAAAGATCTGGTCGAGCTCGCGCCCCAGTTCTCGGCAGACGGCACGCGGATAGCCTTCCAGCGCAGTGGTACGGATTTCTTGGGTTCCGACATATGGACCATGGCGGCGGACGGGTCCGGTCAGGTCCAGGTGACCGACACTCCGAAGATCGACGAGACTTACCCGTCCTACTCTCCCGATGGCACCCGGATCGTCTTCGAGCGTTATGACACCAGGACCTCCAAGACGGACCTCTGGATATCCGGTTCAGACGGTACCGGCGCACAGGCCGTGACCACCACCGGAGACATCAGCTATGGCCACATCTCCTGGAGCCCGGACGGCACGAAGATCGTTTACGCCCGCGCTCTCATCGGGGATAAGAAGGGGGGGATCAGCATCCTCGATGTGGCGAGCGGAGTCTCGACCGGATTGACCTCGAGCTCCGAGTACCAGTTCGATCCCGATTTCTCTCCCGACGGCACCAAGATCGTGTACGCCCACTCGCCCAACACCGGGTTCCAAACGCGCAGGTTGATGAACATCGACGGAACAGAGCCGACCACCCTGTTCACGGACGACGAGAACACCTACACATACATGGGGGTATGGGCCCCGGATGGTTCGGGGATCCTTGTCTCGGCCTCAGAAGAGGGACGCCCCGCGCTCGGTCTCATCGATCTCCAGACGCGTGCCTTCACGGAGATGTTCGTGACGGATGGATTCACGATCTCGTGGCAGCCCTGCTCCTCGTCGTGCCCCACCCTGAGCACCCCGGCGAGCACCGAGGTGGAGATAAGCGCCTACAACACCCGCCGAGCCACCCTCGCAAGCATCAGGGTGATCCCGCTGCATCCGGGCGGGAGTGTGGAAGTCACCTATTCCCGCCGCACAGATGGACCCTTCAGAAAGATCGCGACCAAACAGGTGGAGCTAGGGAACAACGGATCCGGCAACGTCAGGCTCCGGCTCTTCAAGTCGGGCCGCTGTCGCATCCAGGCGACCTTCGCCGGTGACGCTGACCATCTGACCTCGTCCAGCCGGGTCACATCCCGCTGTAACCGCTTCTTCTCAGGAGCGGGCTAGACGCCTCCTGCCACCTCTTCAGGCCCTCGGGGTTAGC
>JBKJYP010000168.1:0-11716 GCA_046715695.1 Actinomycetota bacterium
CGCCAATATGGCGCGTTCTGATCAAGTCGGCGTGGGGCTAGCTCTCTCGGGTTGGCCAGGGGGTCGAGGTCGGGGGCTCCGAGCCCGGGGGCTCTTTCTCCTGGAAGGTGCTGGTGTCGCCGGTGACCGGCGGCGCACCCACCGTTGCCATCTCAGGGCCCGAGTCGAGCGGCGACTCGACCGGTGATCCGGTAGCAGCGCCGGGGGCCGGCGGGGGCGAGAACTTCTCGAGTCCGCTCACGCCCTCGTAGAGGAGTGCCGCGGCCGCAGCTCCCACTGCCGGGCCGAGTGCATAGACACCGAGCTGGCTCCAAGCGATCTTGCCGACCGGGTAGTCGAGGAACTGGCCGGAGAGGAACGATGCCACGAGGGGGCCGAGGCTCCGGGCGAAGTTGGCCGAGCCGCCGGTGATGTTCGCCGTGACGAGGATCCCGGCCGCGAGCGTGAGTCCGATCACGAGGCCCGAGAACCCCTTCGGTGCGCGTGGATCGACCGCTACAGCCATCACCGCCGTCATCAGCAAGAAAGTGATGAAGGCCTCCGAGAGGATCGCATTCCAGAACGTGAGGTCCTTCGAGAAGGTCGTAGCCCCGAGCAAGACGTCCGTGGTTCCCGCAAGGACCCCGGTTTCGCCGAAGATGCCAGCGACGACGACGGCTCCGATGATGCCTCCGAGGATCTGAGCGAACCAATAGGGGGCGACCTCTTTCCACGTGAACCGACGCACGACTGCTAGCGCCAACGAAACGGCCGGGTTGAAGTGCCCTCCCGAGACGCCGCCGAGCGCGTAGACGATCAACGCGAGGACGCCGGCGAAAGCGAAGGCGACCGGCATGAGGTCGGCCGGCCCGTTGCTGACGAGCGCATTGACGACCGGGTCTTCTCCGAATTGGGTAGCGGCGGCGGCTTGGTTCACCGCAGCGCCGATCGAGACGGCGGTGACCACTCCGGCCCCCACGGCGACGAGCAGGAGGGTCCCCATGAACTCGGCGAGCAGCCGGCGTCCTAGGGGGGCTTTGGCGTCAGGGTCGAGATCGTCGAGCACGGCTTCAGTGGCGGCCACGAGAAACTCTCCTTCGTAGATTCAGTTGAGATGGGTCGCCGGAAAGATAACGCACGTCGATCTTGGGCCGGCTTTTGGATATGCCCTAAGGCTTGTGGCCGTCGTCCCCTTTGAGGACGGCGAGGGCGTGGCTCAGGACCGGCGCAAGCGCCTCGAGGCTGTCCCTCACCCCTCTGGGGCTTCCGGGGAGATTGATGAACAGGGTGTGGCCCTTCGTTCCGGCAACCCCCCGAGAAAGCGATGCCAAAGGTGTCTTCGCCATCCCTGCGTTGCGGATGAGCTCGGCCAGGCCGAGCGCCTCCCGGTCGATCGCAGCCAAGGTCGCCTCTGGGGTCACGTCTCGGGGAGACAACCCGGTCCCTCCTGTGGTCACCACCAGGGCCATCCTGTCGGTCAGGGTCAGCAATGTCCGCCGGATCGCATCGAAGTCATCGGGGACGTGGATCCGGGAGGAAACGTGGATGCCCGAGTCGCGGAGCATCGACGCGGCGAGGTCGCCGGATTCGTCGACCGGCCTCGTCCCTTTGGACAGGGAATCGCTGATCGTGACAACCGCTGCGCGGGGTTCGTTCATCAGGAGCTCACTCCGTTCAACATGCCTCCATCGACCAACACCGTAATGCCGTTCACGTAAGACGCGCGCTCGGAGGCCAGGAAGGCAACCACATCGCCGAACTCCTTTGGGTCTCCATATCGTCCCAGAGGGATGGAACCTTGACTCTGCCTCGCCACTTCATCGACTTCCAGGCTTTTCCGGGCAGCGACCGCCGAGTCGAGAGCTCTCAGGCGATCGGTGTCGATCCTGCCGGGGGCCGCGCACAGGACCCGGATGCCGTGGGGGCCGAGCTCTTTCGAGAGGGTCTTCGAGAAACCGACGACGGCGGAGCGGACCGTGTTGCTCAGCAGCAGGCCGTCGATCACCTCACGGGTCGACCACGACGTCACGAAGATGATGCAACCCGAGCCCTTGGCCTTCATCCCGTCGACGACCGCCTTGGTCAGTCGCCATGCGGAGGTGAGGGTGAGGTTGAAAGCATCCTCGAGGTCGCTCTCATCCAGAGCTTCGAGATAGCCCGGACGAGGCCCTCCGGCGTTGCTCACGAGGATGTCGATCGTCCCGAGCTCGGCAGCGATCCTGTCTGCCCCGGTGCTGATCGACGCGGCGTCGGTGACGTCCACCGGTACGGCGAGCGCCCCGATCTTCCCCGCGGCTTCCTCGAGCGTGTCGGGTGTCCGGGCAGAGATGGCTACGCGAGCCCCCTCATCGGCCAGAGCGGAGGCTGCCGCGAACCCCAAACCGGACGATGCTCCCAGGACCCAGGCGACCTTGCCGTCGATGCCGAGGTTCATGGCACTCCGGTCCAGCGTCTGTCACCGACGAAGACCTCGGCCTTCCAGACCGGCACGCGATCTTTGATGGCGTCGATCATGTAACGGCAGGCCTCGAGGGCATCGGCGCGGTGCGGTGCGCTGCACACAACGATGACCGTCGGCTCACCGATGTCGCATCGTCCCGTGCGGTGCCTTACGTACACGCGCCGGACGTCCCACTTCGCCATGGCTTCCTCGGCGATGGCATCGATGTGGGTCTTCGCAAGTTCGGGATGAGCGTCGTACTCGAGTGCGACGACCTGTTCGCCTTCGCTGTCGGCGCGCACCGTGCCCACGAAGACCCCGGTCCCACCGCACTCGGGTGTGCTGACGGCCTCGATAGCGGCCGATGCGTCGAGTGGCTCGGATGTGACTCCTGAGTCGATCAGGACCGGTCGGCTCGGCGAGCGGTCGTAACGATCCAACGCGTCAGCCCCCGATCATCGACATCGATCGCGCCGGCCGCTTGAAGTCGGGGGACCCGATCGAGTGTCCCGACCATTTCCCCGCGACGCAGGCACGGATGGCGCCTTCGAGGTCGCTTTCACCTTCAGCACCACGCATCAGCGCTCTGAGATCGGTCTCTTCCATCGAGAACAGACACGCTCGCAACTTGCCGTCGGCCGTCATCCGCAGCCGGTCGCAGCTCGCACAGAACGGTGCCGTCACCGTAGGGATGACCCCGATCGTGCCGGGCTCACCGTCGGCGAACCGGAATGCGGTCGCGGGTCCGTGAGCGTCGACCGGCTCGAGGTCGTGACCCACGAGATCGGGGATCTCCGCCGCCGGCACCACGTCGGCCCGGGTCCATGCTTCATCTGCATCGAGGGGCATGAACTCGATGAAGCGCACCTCGTAGCCGGTTCTGCGGGCCAGTTCGGCGAACTCAGAGACCTCGTCTTCGTTGACCCCCCGCATCACGACGGTATTTATCTTGATGGGGCCAAGGCCGGCAGCGGCTGCCGCCGTGATCCCATCCATCACTTGCTCGAGCGCGTCGCGCCTCGTGATCGCGGCGAACCGGTGCCGGATCAAGGAGTCACAGGAAACGGTCACTCGCGATAACCCCGCGTCGGCGAGGGCGGCAGCTTCGCGGCCCAAGAGATATCCGTTCGTGGTCATCGAGATGTCCAGATCTGCGCTCAGCGCCCGGAGCGAAGTGACGAGCCTGTGGAGCCCGGAGCGCGCCAGCGGTTCGCCGCCGGTGAGCTTGATCGAATCGATCCCGCACTCGAGCATGACCGAGGTGATCGCGACGATCTCCTCGAACCTCAGCAATGCCGGGGTGTCGAGCCATTCCAATCCGTGCTCGGGCATGCAATAGGTGCAGCGGAAGTTGCATCGGTCAGTCACCGAGATCCGAAGGTCTTTCACGACCCGCCCGAAGCTGTCGATCAGCGGGGGAATGCTCACATGGCCTCGATGATGGCGTCGGCGATCTGTTCGGTCTTGGCCGGGTCTCCCTCGGGCTTGAGGTCCGCGGGGCGAGGGCCCTTCGCTAGTACCGAGCCGACCGCAGCCTCGGCGCGGTCGGCCTCGGACGTGAAGCCCAGATGACGCAGCATCAGCACCCCCGAGAGGATCATCGCGATCGGGTTGGCGAGCCCTTGGCCGGCGATGTCGGGGGCCGAACCATGCGTAGGTTCGAACACCGCGTATTCCTTCCCGAGGTTCATCCCCGGCGCAACACCGAGCCCTCCGATCAACCCCGCGCACAGGTCCGAGATGATGTCTCCGTAGAGGTTCGACAACACGATCACATCGAGATCCTCCGGGGCGTACACGAGCGTCATCGCCAACTCGTCGATGTGGACGGAATCGAATCCAACATCGCGATAGGCCTCTGCCTGCTCGAGTCCAGTCTCCAGCCACACGCCGTCGGAGAACTTCATGATGTTGGCCTTGTGTCCGAGCGTGACCTTGCGACGCCTGTGCTTCTTCACGTATTCGAAAGCGAAGCCCACGATCGCTCTGGTCGCCGAGACCGAGATCGGCTTCACCGAGATCCCTGTGTCGGAGGCGAGCTTGAAGCCGTACATATAGCTGAGGAAGCCGCGGAGCTTCATGGCTTCTTTGGAGCTCATCTCGAACTCGATGCCCTCGTAAAGGTCTTCGGTGTTCTCACGGACGACCACGATGTCGATGTTCTCGAATCGAGAGGGAACGCCGGGGTAGAGCCGACATGGCCGGACACTGGCGTAGAGGTCGAGCTCCTGACGCAGGGCGACGTTTATCGATCGGAAACCGGTGCCGACGGGGGTAGTGACCGGGCCCTTCAATGCGACCCCGTTGGAGCGGATGGAGCGCAGGACGTGCTCGGGCAAGGGATCCCCGTGCGCCTCGAGGGCCTCCGCCCCCGCGACCTGGATATCCCACTCGATCGGGACACCGCATGCGTCGATCACCCGCCGGGTGGCGGCCGATACCTCTGGGCCGATCCCGTCGCCGGGGATAAGGGTCACGTCGGGCATCGCCTCACCTTATTCTCAGAGCGCTGGTCGAGATGAGGAGGACGGATGAAACGAACGGGCGGGCTTCTGTTGGTGTTGATGTTGTTGTGCTCGCTGGTGATCCCGGCCAGAGCCCAAGTCCCTTCGGACTGCCCGGCCATCAAGCCGGTCTCGGAGCTTCAACGAGGTATGACCGGTGAAGGCCGCACGGTTTCATCCGGCCGGACCCTCGAGACGTTTCAGGTCGAGATCCTCGGTGTGCTCCCGAACGGGATCGGCCCCGGACGCGACATGATCGTCGTCGAGGCGCACAGCCCCGCGATCGACGAGGTGGGCGGCATCTGGTTCGGGATGTCCGGCTCGCCTGTGTACGTGGATGGGAAGCTCATCGGTGCGATCGCCTTCGGTCTCTCCGGGGGGCCATCGCCGATCGGCGGCGTGACTCCGGCCCAGAACATGCTCGACCTGCTCAGCTACCCGGCCGAGCCCCAGGGGGCTTCTGCGCGCCGGGTGCGGTTGCCGGACGAGATGCGACGTGAGATAGCGCGCCGCGAAGGCACATCGACCTCGGAGGTGGGGGACCTCAAGCGCCTCCTGCTTCCTCTTTCGATCTCGGGTCTCTCGCCCCACGCCTTCGATCATGTGGCAGAGCTGATCGCCAACGAGAAGGCACCGCTCCTGCCGTACGCCGGAGGCAGTCGCCAGGCGACACCGCCGGGGACCCCGGCGGATCTCGTCCCGGGCTCCTCCTTCGCGAGCGTTCTCAGCTATGGGGACGTGACTACAGCCGGCGTGGGCACGACCACGATCGTCTGTGGGGGCCGGGCTCTAGCTTTCGGTCACCCGTTCAGCTTCGCTCCCCAGGGATCGACCGTTCTCGGTGCCAACCTCGCCGATGCGCTGGCGATCGTCGACGACGAGTTCGGCCCATACAAGCTCGCCAACATCGCGGAGGGCGTCGGCATAGTCGACCAGGATCGGTTCGCGGGGATCCGTGCAACTCTCGGTCCCAATCCACCGACGATCCCGATCATCTCGAACATCAGCGCACCCGACATCGCCCGCAGCCGCACAGGCCAAACGGATGTCGTCGACTCGGAGTTCGTCCCCGGCCTGGCGTTCGCTCACGTCCTCGGCAATATCGACATGACGTTCGATGAGATCGGCGAGGGCAGCTCCTCATTGCAGTGGACGGTTTCCGGCACGAGGGAAGACGGGTCCCCCTGGCAGCTGAATCGTTCGAACCTCTATGCGTCGGAGTTCGACATCTCCGTCGATTCCGTCTTCGAGCTGCAGAACCAGCTTTTCAGCCTGTTCTTCAACGAATTCGACGACATCGGATTCACCGGGATCAATGTGTCGGCATCGGTCACCGATGAGATCAAGCTCTACACGATCTCGAAGGTCGAAGCAGCTGCCGACGGGGCCGATCTCGAAGAGGTCCGCAAGATACGGGCCCGTCCAGGCCAGCGCATCAAGTTGCGGATCACACTCGACTCCAAGACCAGTGAGACAGACAAGGTCGTGGACATGAATCTCCGGCTCCCCAACGACGCTGAGGGTGATGCTTTCATCGACATCGTCGGTGGCCGCGAGGAACAGTTCAGTGGAGATTGCTTCTTCGAGGGCCAGGACTGTTTCGATCCCAACTCAGGGAAGATCGAGTCGTTCGACGAGCTGCTCGCATCTCTTGCCGACAAGCCGAAGAACAACGACCTGATCGCACGCATCTTCACGCGTGGCATAAGGCCGAAAGAGAAAGAGACCATCTCGCTGGATCAGGTCGTCGGTGGGTTCGCTACCGTTCGGATCCGCGTGATCGGTGGCTGCTGCGGCCCCAGGCGAGGTTAGGGATAACCACTCCAAAATATGTGAGGGGGGTCACTGACCGAACCCCCAACTGCTCGCAGGCTTCTGTTCGTGCGTCTGCCAGTGATAGTTCTCGTGACCGGCGCCCTCCTAGTGGGGGCGCCGGCTCGTGCCGAGATCCGGTTGATCCCGCCGGTCGACGGCCCGATCTCCAGGCACTTCGAAGCCCCCTCGACCCAGTGGGGGCCGGGTCACAGAGGCATCGACTACCGGGTCGCCCCCGGCACCTCGGTTGCGGCGGCGGGAGACGGGACGGTGACCTTCGCCGGGGATGTGGCGGGCGTCAACGCAGTGACTATCGATCACGGCGGTGGCCTGGAGACCACCTATTCAGACATGGCCGAGGTCCTGGTGTCGTCCGGGGAACGCGTGGGGGCCGGGCGATGGGTCGGCCGCACTGGATACGCCCATCCTGAGGGAGACCACCCTGGACTCCACTTCGGGGTCATCTATCACGACGCCTATGTCGATCCCTTGGGGTGGCTCGGCCCTGTAGCTCTCGCCGGGGCGATCCACCTCGCGCCCACCGTTCCTTTCCCGCCCCCCGGCGCGCCGGACTGGCTGCTCGCCGACACCGATCGCGCCGGTAACGTGACACGTGCCTGCGAAGCTCCGCCGACTCTCAGCTCGGCACCGGCTGCTCCCAACGGGAACATCGCGGTGGCGCTCGCAGGGATCGGGAGCCACACGGACCCCGGTATCGCAGCGGAGATGTACGGGTACGGGCCCGAGCTGCTCGGATATCCACCCGATCGCGTGTACCGCTTCTCTTACCTCGGGCCCGACGGGCCCGACCTGCACGAGCCCTATCCAACGTCGGCGACCTACGAGGACCTGCAGGTTGCAGCCGGGCGGTTAGAGGAGTTGCTGCGCGCCATCGCGATCGAACACCCCGGCGTGCCTGTCGATCTGATCGCGCACTCACAAGGAGGGATCGTTGCACGGGTCTATCTCGAGGCTTTCGCAGACCCGTTCGACCCCGCGTTGCCACGCATCGACCACGTCGTCACTTTCGCAAGCCCCCATGGCGGTGCTCCGGGCGCCGACTTGCCCGCGGGATTGACCGGACAAGGAGGCGGCTCGCTCGTCGATCTCATCTCATGGGCATCTCAGAACGGCCTGCCGATCCCAGATCCCCTCTCGGGTGCGGTCGCACAACTCGGCACCGGCTCGTCCCTCATCGAATGGCTGGCGTCCGAGGACATCGTCTACGGAGCAAGAGGTCTCGGCTTGTCGATGCTCGGCGATGTCGTCGTACCAACCGGCCGAGCGGAGTGGCCCGGGGAGACGGATCAGGTGGTCGGACCCGAAGGTCTCCTGGCACACAGCGAGATCGTCGCGTCCGAGGCTGCGCGTGCACTTGCGTGGGGGTTCCTTGCCGGCCGGGCACCGGCATGCCCCGGATCGTGGGAGGGCTTGGGTGCACTATCGGGGGCCGGCATCGAATGGGCCACAGATCTGATCCCCCTCCTCTACGGCTGGCTGACCGACGGACCCTTATCAGCCCTCTGGTCCCTTTAACGAACCTCAAACGAGAGAGAGCCCCCTCGGCCGGGGGGTGGCTGAGAGGGGGCTCTAGGAGGAGATTTATGGTCTGTGTCGATATTGTCTCGCTCCCGGAGGGCCGTTTCAAGCGCAATCCGTCTAGAGATGGTGGGTCCTCTTTGTGCGTGGGGTACAAAGCGCCTGGTAGTAGCTGGGTCCCTCTAGGATTGCGGTGATGAACCGACTGCCCCTGGACTCACCCGGCGCCGAGAACGATTTCGAGCGTGTCGAGGTGCGTCGCAGCACGCGCCGCAAGAAGACGGTGTCGGCGGAGATCGTGGGCAACGCCCTGATCGTCTCGTTACCACATCGCCTGTCGAGGGCGGAAGAGCAGGAATGGGTGGCGGTCATGACCCGCCGTATGGCCGAGCGTCGTAGAAGAGATCGGCTCAACTCGAGCAAAGAGCTGCGCGCCAAGGCGATGGAGCTATCTCGTCGCTACCTAGGTGGCGTCGAGCCCGCCGAGATCTCTTGGGTCACGAACCAGAGGTCACGCTGGGGGTCCTGCTCCCCCGAAGACCGGACGATCCGATTGTCGATCGCTCTCGCCGACTACCCGACCTGGGTTCGGGACTACGTCATCGTTCATGAGCTCGCGCATCTGATCGAACCCGACCACTCCGAGCGATTCTGGGACCTGGTTGCGCGGTATCCCCTCACCGAGAGAGCCCGGGGGTTCCTGATAGCGAAGGGCGTGGAGGAAGGCTAGGTCCGGAAGAGCGCGACCTCCCGGCCGTGACGTTCGAGCATCCCCACCGCAAGTGCTGCGCGCACACCTGCTCCCGCGAGCACGACGACGCGTCGGTTCGGAGGCAGGGATCCCACGTCGCACCACAGTCTTTCCAAGGGAAGCAGCGTCGCCCCTTCGTATCTCCTCGCTCCGGGATCCCTCACGTCGAGCACGAGATCGTTCTCGGCCGGAGAGGTGATCACCTCGGTCGAGGCCGGATGGCCGTACTTGGCGCCCCAAGCCGAGGTCGCCTCCTTGATGGCACCCAGGACTTTGAAGCCCTTTCCACGCAACGACGCTGCGGCGTTCCGGATGTGACCGTGGCCCTCGTCAAGGATGACAAAGGGCACCTCGAGAGGGATGCAATCGCGGGCGCGTGAAGGCATGCCGGGCCCTGACTCGTAGTGGATGCAGAGCGAACCGGGGATGTGGACATCGAGGAAGGTGGGGGCCGGGCGCAGGTCGACGAACGCGGCCCCAGCCTTCACGGCGCGCACGGCCTCTGTGAGCTCGAACTCATGCATCGTGGCAGTCGACATCAGTTAGTTACTACCACCCGCATACTGGGAGGCATGCTCGGCTTGATCCTTTTCGTCCTCTTGATCGGTGTGCCGATCGCGGAGTTGTACGTCATCGTCCAGCTCGGACAAGAGATCGGCATCCTCCAAACGCTCGCACTGATGTTCGTGATGTCGGCTGCGGGCGCGGCGCTTCTCAAGCAGCAGGGGACCGCGACATGGCGCCGGTTGCAGGCGACGATCCAACAGGGTGGGATCCCGGCGGCCGAAGCCACCGACGGCGCGTTGATCGTGCTGGGTGGGGCGCTGCTCCTCACGCCCGGGTTCCTCTCCGACATCGTCGGGATCCTGCTTCTGCTCCCGCCGACGAGAGTCGTGTTCAAGAAGGCGGCAAGGAAGTTCTTCGCCAAGCGCGCCGGCCGGGTTCTGGATGTTCGTTACGTCAAGAACCGCGAGCTCTGAGGAAGCGTTTCCGTGTGCGGGCCTCTTTATAGGGGACGAGGGGGCCGACGGCGCCCTGCTCGGGATAAGCGCCCTTGTCGAACTCATCCGGTGTGCGTCTGAACGAGTTGATGCGGACCCGCAGCTCCTCAGGGTACTCACCCTCGTGAACGGTGAGTCCGAGATCGGCGGCGATCGTTTTGCATTCCTCGACCGAGTGAAAGACCCAGCGATCCCATCTGCCTTCGGAATCGACGAGGACGAGCTGGGCATCGTGGTTCCCGATCCTCACGACGACGGCTTCGGTTCCCTCGCCGCCCCGCCAGTTGACGAAGTCTTCAGGGCCACGCAGGTTGCGCCCACCTTCCGGCGTGTCTTCGAAGGGCCACGCACGTTCGACGCGATCGGTCATCTGTCGATCCTCATATGACGAGCCCTCCGTCGACGTTGAGCACCTGTCCGGTGATGTAGTTCGAATCATCCGATGCGAGGAACAAGAAGGCCGGCGCTATCTCTTCGGGATCCCCATATCGGCCGAGGGCGAACCGGGCCAGTCTCACTTTGGCGGTATCAGGGTCGGCGAGCAGCGGCTCGGTCATCGCCGTGAGAGCCGTGGGGGCGATCGCATTGACGTTGATCGAGAATCGACCCAGCTCCTTGGCCCAGGTCTTCGTCAGTCCCACGATCCCCATCTTCGCGGCGGAGTAATTGGATTGGCCGGCCGAGCCGATGAGGCCTGAAGCAGAGGTCACATTGATTATCTTGCGGTGGCGTTTCTTACCCGACTCGGCCTCGCTCTTCGCCAACGGCCGCCAGAGCTTGACGACTTCCCGGCCACACGCCCACGTGCCCTTGAGATGCACCTGGATCACCGCGTCGAAATCCTCCTCCGACATGTTGTGCAACATCTTGTCTCGCAGGATGCCCGCATTGTTGACGAGGATGTCGACCTCGTCGAAGGCTTCGACAGCAGTTCTGATGAGCGATTCCGCCGCATCCACGGTGCCTATCGGGGCTGTGTTGATGGCCGCCTGTCCGCCCTCGTCTGCGATGACCTTGGCCACACCTTCGGCGGCCGTCTGGTCGACATCGTTGATGACGACCTTTGCCCCCTCCCGAGCGAACGAGAGGGCGATCGCCTGCCCGATACCGCGACCGGCCCCCGTGATCACGCAAACCTTGTCTTGGAGTCTCATAGGCCGTGGCATCTTAAGATGCCCGGATGGAAGAGCCTAAGAACCCCATCACACAGAACGCCTACGACCGCCTCAAGGGAGAGCTCGATCACCTGGAGGGCGAGGCGCGGACGACCATCATCAGCGCGATAGCGACGGCCCGGGCTCACGGCGACCTCAGTGAGAACGCCGAGTATCACGCGGCCAAGGAGCAGCAGGGGCTCCAGGAATCACGCGTCCGGCAGATCCGAGAGATCCTCGAGAACTCCGAGGTCGTCGAGGCGACTGATGACGGAGTGGCCAGTCCCGGGATGATCGTGACGATCAAGCATGAGGGAGAAGAGCCCGAGACGTTCCTGCTCGGCCTCCGCGAGGAGAAGGGTGGCGAGTACGAGATCCTGACCCCCGAATCTCCTATCGGTAAGGCCCTCGTCGGGCGCACCGCGGGCGAGGTCGTCGGCGTGAAGGTCCCCGCAGGCGAGATGAAGGTCGAGCTGCTAGAGGTCCGGGCCCCCTAACCCACGCCGACTTGATCAGAACGCGCCATATTGGCG
>JBKJYP010000169.1:0-4738 GCA_046715695.1 Actinomycetota bacterium
TATCCTGGGTGGGGGCCGGTGCGGCTGTTCCGTTGGCGGGGGTCGTAGAGCGCGCGATCGCCGCCGTGGCACTTATCGGGGAGGGCACGGTCGTCTTGCTCGCCGATACCGCGCCGATCCAGAACCGACTGCTCGATGAGGCGGACAACGCCGCGTTCGCGATCGCTCTCACCGGGCCCCCGGCTCGACCGGTCGTGTTCATCGAGAGCGTCCATGGCTACGGGCATTCGACGGGGCTTGCCGCATTGCCGCCGAGATGGAAGATCAGCGGGCTCCTTCTCGCCCTCGCGACCGCTTTCCTCATCGCATCGCACATCAGACGACTCGGATACCCGGAGTCCCAGGGACGTGACCTCGCTCCACCTCGTCGCGCTTACGTCGATTCCCTCGCAGCTACACTCGCCCGCACCCGACCGGCAGACAAGGCCGTGGAGGGGATGAAGAGGGAAGGCCGCCGGCTCCTGTCTGTTCGAACGGGCACCGCGATGGACGCGCCGGCAGAAGAGTTCGTTCAGGTTGCAACCGGGATCGGCATCCCCGCGGCAGAAGCGAGAGCTCTGATCGGACCCGTCAAGGACGAAACGGATCTCGTGCTGGCCGGTCGAGGGTTGGCCCGGCTCGGCCGGATCAAAGGAGAGGATGGCCGGCGAT
Organism: Actinomycetota bacterium; assembly: GCA_046715695.1. Lineage (GTDB taxonomy): Bacteria > Actinomycetota > CADDZG01 > CADDZG01 > WHSQ01 > DATLNM01. Next base: position 652 of record JBKJYP010000169.1, read on the forward strand.
GACCATGCAAGAGGTCAGGGCGCGGATAGGACCAGAGATCGCGAGGGTCGTCGTCGGCAATGAAGACGCCATCGACAGTCTCTTGATCGCCGTTGCGTCGGGAGGTCATGTCCTGCTCGAAGGTGTACCGGGCGTCGCGAAGACACTGCTCGCCAACGCTTTCGCAAGAACACTCGGCGCTGCTTTCAAAAGGGTCCAGTTCACGCCCGACATGCTGCCCTCTGATGTGACGGGGACGATGACGCTTCGGGCGAACGAGCTCACGTTCCGACCCGGCCCTGTATTCACGAACATCCTTCTCGCCGACGAGATCAACCGCACGCCACCCAAGACCCAAGCGGCGCTGCTGGAGGCGATGCAAGAACGACAGGTCACGGTCGACGGCGAACCGAGAGAACTGCCCGATCCCTTCCTGGTCGTAGCCACCCAGAACCCGATCGAGTACGAGGGCACCTATCCCCTGCCGGAAGCCCAACTCGACCGGTTCCTGGTAAAGCTGGACATCGGCTATCCGGACGAGATCAAAGAGGTAGAGATGCTGCGCCTCGCCCATCGCGGCGTCTCCCCATCGACCCTCGACGATGTTTCCGAAGTCGTCGACGCGAGCGACCTCGCAGGTATACGCGCCGAAGTGGATGCCAGCTCGGTCGCGGACGAGGTTCTGATCTACGTTGCCGAAGTCGTGCGCAAGACCCGATCACTTCCCAGCGTGTCGCTCGGAGCGAGCCCGCGAGCCGCGGTTCACCTCCTCGCCGCGTCGAAGGCTGCGGCGCGACTCTCAGGTCGCGACTTCGTGACCCCCGATGACGTCGCGCGGATGGCCCGCCCCGTTCTTCGACACCGGTTGATCCTCAGTCCGGAGGCGGAACTCGAGGGGTACAGAGCCGATGCCGCGATCGAAGCAGCGATCGGCGCAGTACCGGTTCCACGCTGACCACGTGACACCCTCGCCCCGCGCCGCGTGGCTGTTGGTTGGGGTAGCTCTCGCCGCACTGTTACTCCCACCCCCTGTCTCTCTGATCCTCGCCCTGTGCATCGTGACCGCGGTGACTCTTGATGCCCGGGCCGCCCGGCCGGACCCTCGTCCAACGCGATCGATCCGACAGATCCTGTCGAGGGGAGTGCCCGCCGATATGGCCATAGCCTCATCTCCGGCCCCCGGGAACAGCGTTCGGATGAGGCAATCGACCGTCCCCGACATCGACATCGACCCTCAGGAATCCACGGACGACACCACTCTGACGATGACCGCTCGGAGGCGTGGCCGCCACGCCCTCCCTCCACTGGCAGCGCGCACCGAGGGTCCGCTACGACTGGGTCGCTGGCACCACCACAGCTCGGAGCCGGTGGAGCTCCGCGTCTATCCCGATCTCCACGCGGCACGAAGGATCGCTCTCGCCGTGAGGACGGGGCGGTTCGCGAACGAGGGCCGGCTCACGCGAGGCCCTCTGGGGCTCGGAACCGATTTCGAATCGATCCGTGACTACGTCCCCGACGACGACATCCGCCAGGTCAACTGGAGGGCCAGCGCCAGGCTCGGACGGCCGATGAGCAACCAGTACCGGGTGGAGCAGGACCGTGATGTCATCTGCTTGGTGGACTGCGGTCGTCTCATGGCTTCGCCTATCGGGGACCGCACGAGACTCGATGCCGCATTAGATGCAACCGTGGCGGTCGCGCTCGTGGCTGATGTCGTCGGAGATCGGGTCGGTGCGATCGCGTTCGACTCGAAGATCAAGAAGCGCATACCACCCTCACGCCGAGGAGGCGATGACGTTGCACATGGACTGTTCGATCTCGAGCCGAGCCTCGTCGACAGTGACTTCGAGCTCGCGTTCCGATCCGTGGGTGGCGGCAAGCGTTCGCTGGTTCTCATCTTCACGGACATGATCGACGACGCAGCCGCAAGCTCTCTGCTAGAGGCCGTGCCCATCATCTCGAGGAGGCACGTGGTCGTCGTAGCCAGCGTGTCCGACCCCGAGCTGATGAGACCACTCAGGACACTGCCTTCACGGGCGTTGGATGTCTATCGACAGGTGGTTTCGCTAGACGTGCTCGAGAGCCGGAGGAAGGTCGTTACTCGTTTGAGACATCACGGAGCGATCATCGTCGAGGCAGAGCCCGATGCTCTCGCACCTGCTTGCGTGCGCGCCTACCTCACGTCGAAGAACCGGGCTCGTCTATAGGCCTTCGCCCCAGCACGATCACCAGTCCCCAGAACAACCCCGCTAGTCCCAAGCCGACGATCACGTCCGTGAGCGCGCCGACATCCTCAGGGGTGAAGAAGCCCTCGATGAACCCCGCGAGCACGAGCCACGGCATCGTGCCGAGAGCGATCTCGACGCCTTCGCGTGCTGCTCGTACGAAGGAGTCCGAGCGAGGGAGGGGGCCGGGATCTACTAATGCCACCCCCATCCGAAGGCCGGCGGCAGCTACGACCGCGATGCAAGACAGCTCGAGGAATCCGTGCGCGGCAACCAGACCGACGAAGCTCTCACCGCCTCCGGCCGCGAAGACGAGACCGGCGACCACGCCGAGGATCAACCCGTTGTAGATGAGGATGTACGCGGTCCCGAGGCCGGCGAGCGCTCCTCCCGCGAACGCCTTGAACGTGACCGAGATGTTGTTCGTGAAGATGAAGGTCGAGAAGACGGACCGGACGCCGGCCGACTCGGGGATGCCGCCACCCGAGCTGCTTCCGACATTCCTGTACTCCTCGGGAAGAACACCGGAGGCGGCGGCCGGGTCGTGCAGAGCCCAGACGACGGCGAGGGCCGCGGGCGCAAGCATCAGGGCCCACGCCAGAGCGAGGAGGCCCGGTCTCTCCGCGACCCTCGCCCAGTAACGATGGGTGAAGAAGCCAAGAAGAGTGTCCTCGCGCGATGGCGTCGAGTACACGAGGGGTCGCGCCTTGCCGACGAGATCCTCGAGATGGCCGACGACAGGATCGCCCGGCCAGCGGCGTCGCGCCAGCCCCAGGTCCGCCGACGCCGAGCGGTAGAGACGACCGAGCTCGAGCACACCTTCGGCTCCAAGCTTGTGCGGTTTGCGTTTGGCCGCGGCTGTTGCTCGCTCGAGATCTCGCCACGAAGTCTCCTTGCTGCGGAGGAAAAGGTCTAGGTTCAAGTGGTGCTCAACCCCCCTCCTCCACCGTCGGCTCTGCCGCCGCTAGACGATCGCGTCACGATCTCGACCCCCGAAGGGATCGAGCTGCATATGGTTCTGGCGGGGATGGGCTCGCGGTTCGTTGCCGCTCTAGTCGACACGATCCTCAAGACCTTGATCACCTATGGGCTCATCTTCGTGCTGGTGTCGGGTGTCGGGTCCTTCGCTTCGTCGGTCTCCGTGGACGAGTCCGGTCTCTGGGGGATATCGATCGGATTGTTCCTGCTCTTCATCATCCAGAGTTTCTACGACATGGCGTTCGAGGTCTTGGCGAACGGAAGAACTCCCGGGAAGAGATGGAGCGGCCTCCGTGTGGTGATGGCCGATGGTTCGCCCGTGACCTTCAGGGCCAGTGCGGTCCGGAACCTGGTTCGGATCGTGGATTTCCTTCCGGTGAGCTACCTCGCCGGGATGACGGCTCTCCTCGTGACCAAGAGGAACCAGCGGATCGGTGACCTGTTCGCAGGGACCCTCGTGATCAGGGACCGCCGTGGCGGCAAGGCGGCAACCGCGCCGCAGCCCCCGGCCCCCCAACAGGTCCACCCGGCAGTGATGGCCTGGGATACGAGCTCGATCACAGCCGAGGAGCTATCGACCGTGAGGAGTTTCCTCGAGAGACGCGTCTCTCTGGAGCCCGCATCGAGGGCCCAACTGGCGTGGGAGCTCGCGGCTCGCCTCTATCCGAAGGTCGCCGGAGCGCCCGGAAACCTTCATCCGGAGTACTTCTTGGAGGCCCTCGCTGCGGCTAAAGCAGCCCGAGGGTGATCTAGGAACTTTGATTCCTGGCGTTACTTGATTAGGCTGCACGCGAGTGCATGTTGAGAGGGAAGGAGTTGGGATGGCACAGCAGCCACCACCGGGGGGTCAGCCTCCCGATCCGGGGCAGTACCCCCCACCACAGGGGTACCCGCCACAGCAGTAC
>JBKJYP010000170.1:0-4125 GCA_046715695.1 Actinomycetota bacterium
GTGCAGACACCCGATATCCGGCCGAGTACATGTTGAATGCGCCCTCGATCTCGAGGAAGCGCTCGGGGGTCTCGGTGATGAAGGCCTCGGTACGCCATGTGTAGTAGGCGGGGTCCTTGGTTGGCGCGACCCGATCGGGGTTCGCAACGAAGGTCCATCCGAAGAGGGCCAGCAGGATCGCCCCCGTGATGAAGAAGGCGAAGGGGCGGCTGAGAGCCCGGTCCAGGCGGTTGCGGGCCTCAGGGGGAGGCCAGGCCGGGGCGCGCTCGGTCAAGGGGTCGGTATCCATCGGTCCCAGCATCCTAGCCGGGACAGGTGATGGAAGGCAGGAGCTTCGAGGGGAGAACCAGGTCGAAAAGCCGGGTTTCATCGGGCATCGCCGACGGCCCGTCCGGCTTGCGGTTGTCGCCCAGGGTGTATCCGGCCAGCCACGACGCGATGTCCTCGTCCCGCTCGGCGTCCTTCAGGAAGATCTCGGTCGGCCAGGCAGCCTGAGTGACCGCCCCGAACTCAGCGTCGATGTCGGCTTCGAGCTCACGCGGATCGATGCCGTACCCCGCAACGGCGGCGGCATCCGGCTGCTGTCCATGATCGGCCGTCAGCACGAGCAACCAGTCCCCACGGCCAACGATCTCGTCGAGGCCCCGGACGAGCACTTCGAGAGAGGAGTCGGTCTCCTCGAGAACTGCCTTGACCTCAGGCGAAGCCATGTTGAAGTAATGGCCGACGCGGTCGATCTGTTTGTAGTTCGTGTAGATGAAGTCGGTGACCCCATCCCGGCCGTAACCCTCGGCCTCGATCATCCGTAGCAGAGCGCGTGTGTGGTACCGGACGAAGGCCGGCGTCTCCTCGATCCGGGTTACGTCGTCGATGACTTCGTGGCCGAGCCACCTCCCATCGAGGGCTCCGTCGGACTTGTCGAGATCGGTGAGGTCACTCTCCAGGCCGGGCGTCGAAGGAAGCGATGGCGGAAGTTCGTAATGATCGGGGTTCGTTATCCATCCGTTCGTGTCTATGTCGAGCCATGCCGCGTGGTCTCGGTCGGCTCCCTCCGTTTCGGCCCCCGCCCCGATCATCCCGAGATGCCAGGGTTCGTAACCGACCATGCCGACGAGGGCATCACTCTTCTGCTCCTCATCCCATATCTCGGCGATCGTCGGACGTTGCAGGAACCGCGCCGACTCACCTTTCAAGAAGGAGTCCACGACATCGCCGTTCTCGTCGAGCACGGGTACCCCGGTGATGCCGTGCGATGCAGGGAAGGCTCCGGTCCCGAGCGTCGAGTGCACCGCCGGAGTGACCGACGGAGACGAGCCGACCGTGGCCTCCGTGAACATCACACCCTGTCTCGTCAGGCGACGCAGCACCGGCCACGAGTCCGGCCATAGGTCGAGGGTGTTCCACCCACCTCCATCCAAAACGACGCTGACGATCAGCCGCGGCTTGCGCTCCATGTGGATCTCCTCGAGTGCGCTGCCTTCTGCCTGTGGCATCCGTACCTCCAGGATGCGAGCGAGCGTCGGAGCCGCATCGGCCAAGGTCACCGGACGATCGCTGGCGGTGGCTGCTTCCTCGAGGAGTCCCGGGCCGTAGAACAACAGCGGGACGCGCTGCAGGTACTCCCAGGGTCCGGAATGGCTCCATCCCCCTGCGCCTGAAGCCATGTAGGCGGGCGTGTGAGGAACGATCGAGATCTGTCCTGAGCGGTCGGGTGCATAACCCCGTTGGACCCGCTGCAACCATGGGCGCGGGATCGCGCAGGCTTGGGCGACCAGATCGACGGGCTCACCGCGGGTCGCTACCAGCCATGCGCCGGCCGCAACCACCGTGGCTGCGACGAACGCTGAGATGGAACGGCGCTTAGCCGGCACCCTGTGCGAGAAGCCCCGCGCGCTTGAACCACACCCCGAGCAGCGCCACCCCGAAGAGGAAGACGACACCCATACCTGCGATGAGCACCCCGTTAGAACCGCCCTCGGTCCACGTCAATTGGAGGATGCCGGCGGCCAGTAGCCATGCCATGTTGTAGGCGATGTCATAGAGCGAGAAAGCTCGGCCGCGGAAATCATCTCCGAGTGCGCGCTGAACGAGCGTGTCGAGCGAGATCTTGCCGAGGAAGAAACCGAGTCCCAGGCAGAACGTCAACAACGGAAGCGTCGCCACCTTCCCGATCCCGCCGAGCACTGCGACCGCCGTCCCGGCCAGGATCGACGCGCCGAGGACGAGGTGAGCGATCGACCGCACCCGCTTTATCAACATCCCCGAGACGACGAAGCCGAGGACGGCTCCGATGGCTCCGGCGCCTCCCGTCAGTGCGGCGATCTTCATATCGCTGTCCAGCAAGCCCTGGGCCACGAAGCCGACCGCCACCAACGTGAAACTCCATAGATAACGCAACCAGAAGTAAGTGGTGATCGACGCGCCTGCCTGGGGCTTGCGGGCCACCTCGGCGATGCCCGCCGCGATCCTGCGAACTACTCCGGCGAGCTCGCGCATGAAGCTCTCGGGCGCACGTTTGTCACCCGCACGCTTGATGAGGCTCGGCGCGAAAGCAGCCGCGCCGTACACAAGCCCACCGGCCCAGAGGACCGGGTCGGCCCCGACGACCTCTCTTCCGACGAGAGCGACACCCAACCCGCCGAGCTGGAAGAGCGCTCCTCCGAGCTGGGAAATGCCGTTCGCGGCGTGGAGATCGGCTTCATCGATGGTCGCAGGCAGCGCCGCGGATTTGGTGGCGAGGATCAGGCGCGTGCACATCAGTGTCAGGAGGAAGGCACCGAACAGCGCAACGTCGGGGGCGTTACCCGATCCGTATAGCCCTACCAATAGGATGACGACAGCGCGCAGAGCATTCGTGACCATCATCAACCGGCGTCTGTCCCAGCGGTCGATCAGAACCCCCAAGAAGGGACTGAGGATCGTGTACGGGATGAGCGTGTAGAGAACGATGCGCAGCACTTCGTCGGGTGACTTGGCGCTCTCGGGGTCGAAGCCCTTCTGCCCACCGAACGCGATAAGTGTGGCCAAGGCTCCCTGCGCGAGTCCGTCGCCTGCCTGGGACAGCCACTGCGTTCCCATCAAAGCGGCGAAGTCACGCTTCGCCATCAGCTTCTTGATACTCGCGAGCACTAGAGGTCACCTTCCGGATAGATGCCGTCGCCGAAACCCTCGATCTGCTCCGGCGTGAGCGAAGACAAGGTCTCGGTCGAGAACGCCCCTGCGAAGATCAGATCGTCGAGCAAGGCGGGGGCAACGAGGTCGGCACCAGCAGCACCATCGGGGATGTTCTCACCCAAGGTGTAGACGCCGATGAACCTCGCGATGTCCGCCATGCTGATGTCCTCGGCTTCGATCTTGTCCATGTCGAGGTAGATATCAACAGGCGTCACCTTCTCGATCACCGGCCCGAAACGAGCTTCGATGTCGCGTTCCAGCTCTTTGGAGTTGATCCGCCATCCTCCCTTTAGATCGGGGAGCGGTTGCTGACCATGGTCTGCACTCACGATGACCACGTAGTTGCCCTTGCCTGCGACCTTCTCGACGTGGTCCACCATGCGTGCGATCTGGGCGTCCGTTTCTCTGAGCACGTCAGCTTGCTCGGGGCTGGTCATGTTCCATGCGTGACCGGCGTAGTCCGGCATCTTCATCTCGGTCCAGATGAGGTCGGTGATGTCGTCCCGGCCCACCTTCGTGTCTTCCATCGAAGAGATCACTGCATCGCCGGTGAAACGGACGAACGCCGGAGTGCCCGGACGAACGAAGTCTTCCTGCAACTGCTCGAGTTCGTGACCGAACCACACGCCGTCTGTCAGACCGTCCCGCGGATCCAGCTCCTCCTCGTAACCCTCGAGCCGCTGAAGATCTGTCGTCTGAAGAGAGGGGGGCAACGAGTAGAAGTCCTCGTTGGTCCACCATTCGTTCTCCTCCGGGCGCCACAGTGCGGCGAAGTCCTTATCGGCACCGGGGCGTTGGGCACCGTGTCCGATCATCCCGAGGTGCCAGCCTTCGTAGGAGACGGTGCCGACAACAGCCTTGTTGCCAACGGCCTCGTCCCAGAGCTCAGAAACAGTGGGCACCTTCAAGAAGGTCGGGTCGGCATTGTCCTGCCACGTATCCGTGTTGCCC
>JBKJYP010000171.1:0-2971 GCA_046715695.1 Actinomycetota bacterium
CCCTGGGGCTCCGGGTTCAGGCCCGACAAGATGTCGCATCGCAAGACCCCGGCGTAGAAACCACAGCCGACATTGCCGGACGGGGTCTGGAACGTCCTCCCGCTCAAGGTTGCGTGCGCGGGAGCCGGGAAAGCGAGTGGCGCGCTGATGACTGCGGCCACGATCAGCAAGCGAAGCGATCTGCGCTTTGAACCCATAGGCACAGACTATCCTGCTCCCTGCTCGCAACGCCTCCTTCGGCCGTCCGAATGAAGGATCTTGCAGGATGGTCACCAAGTACCTGAGCGACGTTTCTCACCTACCCTCCGCGACGAGGCTGCAGGGGGCCTGCTGAGGAGTAACCGTCCAACCTCCGGGGTAAGTAAGAGGTATCGGTATTCCTCTAGAGAGAGGCAAGCACATGGATGACAAGAAAGACAACATCAAGGATGCGATGGAACGCGACCTCGAGCAGACCAAGTCCGACGTTCCAGGTCTCGAGGGCCAGGATCTGAACCAGGACGTAGATGACACGATCCGTCAGGCCGCCGGTAAGGACGACGTGGAAGGCAACGAGAAGGCCTAGCTCCACGATCCACAAAGAGCCCCCGCGAGGGGGCTCTTTGGCGTTCTACCCCGCCTCTCCTTTGTCGGCGAACGTGTTCGCCTTAGCCGGGATGAAACGCTCCAAGCCCACCGCATAGAACGATGTCGCCAGGCAAGCGACCGCCAAGCCGATGAAGAGCTCTTTGGAATAGCCAGCGCCGAGCATGAAGCCGGCGACCGCAGGCCCGACGATATTGCCCGTCGACCACGTCAAGCTGTACGCGGCGTTGTAGCGGCCACGGATGTCGTCGGGCGCGAGATCGTTGACGAGGGCCGGCAGCCCGGCCTGCATGAACGTTTCACCCAGAGCGAAGATCCCCGCTGCGGACATGAATAGGAGGAGGGCGAGCAGGCCCCCATCCGCTCCACCGGCTATCAGAGTGACGACCCACGACGCCGACCACAAGATGCACACGGCGACGATCGCTCGGGTCTTGCGCTTGCCCGAGAGCCGATCGAGCACCAGCAGTTGCATGGCGACTATCACGATCGTGTTCACAGCGAAAACAGTCCCTAGCCCTCTCGGGCTCAGACCGCCGTCATCCGTCGCGAATGCGGGGAAGCTCGACCCCAGCTGTGCGTAGCCCAGGGTGACCAGCAGAACCCCGAGCACGCAGATCCGCATGAAGACCTTGTCGGCCCAGACACGCGACCACGCGCCACCGCCTTCTTCGGTGGCAGCCGGGACGGTCATCACATCCTTTGGAGCCACACGAGTGAGCACCAAGACATAGAAGAAGAACGTGGCTGCGTCCAGCACGAAGATGACGGCGAAGGTGATGGGCCTGTCGATGTCGGCGATCAACCCACCGAGGACGGCACCCAGCCCTATCCCCGCATTGAGCAACGCGAAATGAACCGAAAAGATGCCCGCCCTCTGCTGTGGCGAAACGATCCCCGCCATGAACGAATGGGCGGCAGGCCACATCCCGGATATACCGATACCGAAGAGGGCGGCCCAGGCGAATCCCTCCCACAGATGGTCGACGAATATCGCAGAGCACGAGGCGACCCCCGCCGTACAGAGCCCAAGCATCAGGGCCCTCCTGGCACCGATCCGATCGACGAGCCATCCGGCCAGTGGCGCGCCGACCAATCCTGCGACGGCTTGGGTCGACAGGATCAGGCCCACGTGCTCGATCCGGAAGCCACGGACGTCTCGCAGGTAGATGACAATGAAGGGGATGATCAGGCCATTCCCGAGAGCCGAAACGGCATCGGCGGACAGGATCAACCATGCCTTGCGAGGGAGCTCAGGGATGATGTTGTTCTTCATCGGGTGCGCAACGCTAGCGTCTCCAAGAGGGAGGTAACGGTGAACAAGATCGGGGAAGCGATCCAAAAGGCGACGGCTTACCTAACAGAGAACCCTGGCGAGGCCCGCTATACCGACTCGACGGCAGTGGCTGTTCTCGACGAAGGGCTGAAGGTCAGCGTGAAGGCGCCCGACGGGCGGTCCGTGAAAACGGATATGCCTCCTGGCGTCGGGGGCGACGATTCTGCACCCTCCCCAGGCTGGCTCTTCCGAGCGGCGATAGCTGCCTGTGACACGACACTCATCGCCATGCGGGCAGCGATGTTGGGCGTCGAGCTCGAGAGCGTCTCGGTCACGATAGACAGCGAATCCGATGACCTCGGCATCCTCGGGATAGACGCCTCGGTCCCCGCCGGCCCACTCAGCGTTAGGACGATCGTCCAAGTGAGCGCCAAGGATGTGAGTGCAGATGAGATCCGCGACCTCGTCGAGTGGGCAGTAGCGCATTGCCCCGTGTGCGACGCGACGAAGCGAGCCGTCCCATTGACCCTGGAGATCGAGGTAATTGACTAGGCAGGGTTCCCCATCATCGATTCCGTCCCTGCGACAATAGGAGCCTGCGCCCCACGAGTTCATCCACGACGATCCGCGAACCGCCAGCCGGCTGCCTCACACGCTTCCCTAACCTTTTCCGGGAAGTACCGACTCACGTCGATCCATCCATCCGCGCCTGGAACTTTCAACACGGGGAAGGACCCGCCATGGGCGCCTTCCGACATGCGCATCTCGATGATCACTTCGCCCGTGGTTCGCACCAAGGCCTTCGACCTCGGTCGTCCACGACGTTTCTGTTCGATCAGGTCGCGTGAGACCTCCAAGCGGAGGGGATGCCGGATCTCGTAGACCCAGAAACCCGCCAGAACCGCCGTGAAGATTCCGAAAAGAATAACGAGGGCGAACCGGCGATCTGCCTCAGCTAGCATGCTCAAGACGCCCCCGCCGATCAAGGACATGCCGGTGAGGATGCCCATGGTCATGTGGATATTCCGTGTCTGCGTATGCAACACGATCGTGTCCGGCCTCGGAGTAGGGCTGACATCTTTCACTCGCGCCAATGTAGCGTCTCGTTAG
>JBKJYP010000172.1:0-2709 GCA_046715695.1 Actinomycetota bacterium
CTTCCACTTCTTCGTGATGGTCACGCTCATCACGCTGTATCAGTCTTGGGTTCCCTTCCTTCTGTCGATCGCGTATGTGGTGATCCACCACGGGGTCATGGGCACTCTGGCCCCGAGTTCGGTCTACAACCACGCGGCTGCGGTCGAAAGCCCGTTCAAGTGGGCCCTCATCCATGGCGCATTCATCCTCGGGGCAAGTGCCGCCGGCCTCATCGTTTGGAAGAGGAACGAGGACCTGCGATTGAAGGAGCACGCTCAGGCGCTAGAGCTCAACGACACGGTCGTGCAAGGCTTGGTCGCCGCGCAGATGTCTCTCGAGCTCGGCCTACCGACCGCTAAGACTTCGGCTCTCCTCAGCGCGACCCTCGAGCAAGCTCAGGGGATCGTGTCGAAGATCCTCCGTGATACGTCTGAACAGCGGCCATGGAGGCCGGGAGATTTCGTGCGCGATGAGGACGCCGTCCTACTCCCGGAAGGAAGTTCGTCGACTTGAGCGATCCACCGATCAGGGTGTTGGTCGCCGACGACGCTCCCGAACTGAGGATGCTTCTGAGACTCGGGTTATGCGGTAGCGGCCAGATCACGATCATCGACGAGGCGACCAACGGGTTCGAAGCCGTAGAGATGACCGCCCTGCATCAACCGCAGGTGATCATCCTCGACGTGTCGATGCCCATCATGGACGGGCTGCAAGCTGCTGTCGAGATCAAGAGGCGCTGCCCCGACGTCAAGGTCCTGATGTACTCGGGGTTCAGAGAGACCGAGCTACAGAAGAAGGCGATCGAAGCGGGCGCAGACATCTACCTCGAGAAGAGCGGTGACATAGCGCTCTTGAGACGGTCGGTCCTCGGTCTGGTGACTCGTTAGTTGAGCGAGGGGCCTCCGACGAGGCGCCCCAGCAATCCCCTATCGCCTACATTGTTTCGGCCGGTGATGGCCGCGCATGAGGCGGTGCATGAATCCACCAAGGCAGCCCAAGGCGTCCCGTCGGGAGCGATCTCCACATCGATGAAGTCCAGGACGGTTCGGCAACGTCCCGGACCGCAGCGGTCACGCACCAAGGGATCAGACCGTGGGTTCAAGCTCGCCGACATGAAGGTCGGGCGCTTCGACAAGACGTCGATCGACATCGTCATGTACGCGTTCCAGGTTGTGTCGATGTAGCTCTCGTTCCAGGGTTCGCCTGGGGAGTTCTCCGATCCGTAGTAGGCGATCGCTACCTTGCCCGGCGCACCTACGTCGATCGTGGGGAAGTTCGTTTCGACCACACCGGGGGCCGCCACGTTCACAGGCTTGCTCCAGGTCTCACCATCATCCCGAGAGACGGTCAGATATGGGAGACGGTCCTTGAGCGCAACGAATAGGTAATAGATATCGCCGTCCTCGTCCACAGCGACACTCGTATTCGCCCCGCCGCCACCAGTCTGGTTGATCGCGTCCAACGTCGAGGTCTGTACGACCTTCCAGGTCAGGCCTTCGTCGTGGCTGATAGCAAGTGAGGCACGGTTGCAATACGCACGCGGAAGGTAGACGGTCCCATCGCGACCGACGACACCATGACCGTGCAGACCAGTGCAGAAACCTTGGATCCCACTGATCCCGGGTTGGTCGCTCCCCGGTTCGTAGCCGACGAACGCGGGAGCGCCCGTATCGATGAACTTGAGACCCCCGTCCAACGACTTCGAGCACGAGGACGACAGCACATCGTTCCAGCAGTAATAGAGGACATTCTCGTAGCCCATGACCGGGCTTGTCACGGGCGGGCCGCCGAACAATGTTTGGTGGTCGTTGACGGGACGTCCGCAGGCGAGCGGGTTGGTGGTCCATGTCTCGCCGCGATCGTCGCTGAAAGACATGAGCGAGCAAGCATTGGTGAGATCGATCGTGAAGAGCCGATCCGTATCAGGATCGACCCAGAGATAGGGATCGAACGTGATCGGGTGAGCGGCGAGTGGCCCGACGCGCGGGGATACCACTTGCCAGTTCGTCCCCTGATCGGCGGAGCGGACGATGCTTACCTGACTTGGGATCGGCTGCGCATCGACGTCCACCGCTACGAAGAACGTGGATCCATCGGAGGTATGGCCGAGTGTCGGTTCTCCCGCATCCAGGCCCGTGTCATATAGGCGTGCAGACGGCAGACGCTGCTTGCTGGGCGGGAGCACGAGGCGTCCCGAGCGGTGAGCGACGGCACGGCCCCCGGCGGGAAGTGGTCCGGCTCCGTCCTGCGCGTGAGGCGAACCGGTGAAAACGACCAGGATCGCGAGAGCCAGGCCGAGATACGGTCTCACGGCGTGCAGGAGACTCCAGTCTCGGGCACGCAGTTGAACTCGATCCGCGAGGGGTCGGTGGTCGAGTCATACAGGAGTCGTCCAAGTCCTTGGGTGTCGGTTCCGATCGGTGTCGGCGACAGCTGCACCATCAAGCCGGCGCTCACGGCGAAGGCCTGGTTCGGAACCGTCACCTCGACGACTCCCGACCCGGCGGGGATCTGCACCGTTGCTTCGGCCACCGGTGGTGGGTAGTCGGCATTGCACGCCTGGTTGAAGAGGTCGGGCCAGATCCGGATGTCAACGCTCTGAGGCGCAGAGATGCTCGTGAAGGTCAGCTTGATGGGACCTCTGATCTCGCCTGCCAAGTTTCCCACCCAGACGGGCACCAGCCGGTTGCCCGCGCACGCGGTGTTGCTGATGATGTAGCCCTTGGACT
>JBKJYP010000173.1:0-6630 GCA_046715695.1 Actinomycetota bacterium
TCGCACGACCGTCATGAAACCGGCGATGTGATGAAGCGGCAGAACGCTCGCCCACGCGTCGCCTTCTCGTGCTCCCAATCGGGCCGCGGTGGCAGCGCACGAGGCCTGCAGAGCTGAGTGGGATAGCTGGGCCAGACGCGGGTCCCCCGTGCTGCCGGAGGTCGCGATGACGACTGCCGTTCCCTCGATGACCTCGGCCCCCCTTAGGGCGAAGAGACGCTCGCGCCCCCGGCCGGCCAGCCGGGGATCGACCGGGAGGACGGCATGGCCTGCATCCCAAGCAGAGCGGACGGCGTCGGAGAATCCCGCCCCCGGGACGGCGTCGATCTCGATCAGCTCTCCCACCGGAAGGATGCTCCCACGCCCGTCTACCTGGTAACTTGGCCGACCTTAAGAGCGATCACTCAAGCGATCCGAACGGAGACCTCTGGTGTTGGACTGGCAGGCAGCGGGCGATTACACCGACATCGCCTACGAGACCAGTGACGGGATCGCCAAGATCACCATCGACCGGCCCGAGGTCCGCAACGCATTCCGGCCGGAGACCCTTTTCGAGCTGACCGACGCCTTCGAGAGAGCCCGCAACGATGCCTCCGTGGGCGTCATCATCTTGACGGGCAGGGGTCCCGATGCCTTCTGCTCCGGAGGCGACCAGAGGGTCCGCGGCAGCGATGGATACAAGGAGGGGGGGGTGGGGAATCATCAGGGTGTCGGGCGCCTCAACGTTCTCGATCTCCAGGTCCAGATCCGGAGATTGCCCAAGCCCGTGATCGCGATGGTGGCGGGATACGCGATCGGAGGCGGTCACGTGCTCCACATCGTCTGTGACCTGACGATCGCGGCGGACAACGCTCGATTCGGGCAGACGGGTCCGAAGGTCGGCTCTTTCGACGGCGGCTACGGAGCCGGATTGCTGGCCCGGATAGTCGGCCACAAGAAGGCGCGAGAGATCTGGTACCTCTGCGAGCAGTACGACGCGCAACAGGCTCTGGACATGGGCCTCGTCAACAAGGTGGTGCCCCTCGACCGCCTCGAGGAGGAAACGGTCGTGTGGTGCCGGCGGATCCTCGAGATGAGCCCTCTCGCTCTGCGCCTCCTCAAGGCATCTTTCAATGCCGACACGGATGGCCTCGCCGGGATACAGCAGCTCGCCGGTGACGCGACCCTTCTCTTCTACATGAGCGAGGAAGCTCAGGAGGGCCGGGACGCGTTCCTCGAGGGCCGCAAGCCGCAGTTCGACAAGTTCCCCAAACGTCCCTGATGCAGCGCCGGCAGGTCTGGGTCGAGGCGGCCAGGCCCCGGACACTCCCTCTCTCCATCGGTCCCGTCGTCGCCGGCACGGCAGTGGCCGGCCGGATCGACCCGCTGCGGTTCGCGGCCGCGCTGATCGTCTCCATGGGACTTCAGATCGGCGTCAATCTCGCCAACGACTATTTCGATGCGAAGAAGGGCGTGGACACCGCGGACCGCGTCGGGCCACGCAGGGTCACGGCATCAGGTCTTGCGACCCCGGCCCAGATGAAGCGAGCGATCGCGATCGTGCTGTCGGTCTCGATCGTCGCGGGAGGATGGCTCGCGGCCACGGTCGGTCCCGAGCTACTGGTTGTCGGTGCGCTTGCGCTCTTGGCGACATTGGCTTACAGCGGGGGGCCGAAACCATACGCGTCTGCGGGCCTTGGCGAGGTCTTCGTGTTCGTCTTCTTCGGTCTCGTCGCGACCGCGGGGAGCGCTTACGTCCAGACAGAGACCCTCCGTGCTCTGTACATCGTCGCAGGCATCCCGATCGGCTTCCTCGCATGCCTCGTCCTTCTGGTGAACAACCTGCGCGACATCCCGACAGACTCGAAGGCAGGCAAGGTGACCCTTGCCGTCAGGTTGGGGAAGCAACGCAGCATCGCGGCTTACGAGATCCTGCTCGTGGCAGCGTTCGCGTCCCTCAGTGTCATCGCGTGGTTGGACGCGAACCCGTGGGCTCTGCTCCCGCTTCTAGCTTCAGTCGTCGCATGGGAACCTGCAAGACGGGTGCGGAGACATGAGGTCGCAGGCGATCTCGGCCCCGCTCTCGCGGCGACGGTCCGTCTGTACATCGCGTTCACAACGCTCATGACGGTAGGGCTGGCCATCAGTTGAACAAACCTCTGCAGCTGGCCTTCGCCCGCGTCATGGTCGACGAGCTGTGCCGCGCCGGCGTCCGATTCGTCGTCGTCGCTCCGGGCTCGCGCTCCACTCCGCTGGCCCTCGAGTTGGCATCTGATGATCGCCTCAACCTGCGGGTGGCCATCGACGAGAGATCGGCGGCGTTCTTCGCGCTAGGTGTAGCGAAAGCATCCGGCACGCCCGCAGCAGTTGTCACAACCTCGGGCACGGCTGTTGCGAACCTTTTCCCGGCCATCGTGGAAGCTCGCTACTCCTCGACGCCTCTCATCGCGATAACGGCCGACAGGCCTGCCGAGCTCCGTGAGACAGGGGCCAACCAGACGATCGACCAGGTGCAGATCTTCGGAGGGATGGTGAAGTGGTTCGGGGATCCCGGACTTCCGGAAGCCGGTGACGTTGCCGGGCAGCGGTGGCGAGAGCTCACATCGAGAGCGTGCTTCGAGGCAGTTTCCGCCCCCGCGGGCCCGGTCCACCTGAACGTCCCCTTCGACGAGCCCCTTCTCGGGGGAGCTGAAACGCAACCCATCGATGGAAGGCCCGCGGGCGCTCCCTGGCTCGATCGCCCTCCCGAGGAAACCTTCGACGAAGCAGGCGTTGATCTGCTCGTGGGCGCGGCTCAGAACGAGCGCGGTGTGCTCTTCGTCGACCACCCTTGCGACCCGGGGGCCGCGTCTTCATTCGCTCGAGCCGCGGGGTGGCCCCTGCTGGCAACGCCGCTGTCGGGGTGCCGGACAGAGCTTGAAGACGTCTGCACTTACGACGCGCTGCTGCGTTCGGATGAGTTCCGAACCACCTACCTCCCCGATGTGGTCGTGCAGGTGGGCGGACAGGGCACCTCCCGGTACCTGCAAGCGATGCTGGCCGGCGCATCGGAGCGCGTCGTGCTGCAGACGGGACGGATGGCGGTCGACCCAACACGTAACGCGACTGCGATCGTGGGAGCGTCGGACCCCAGCGCGCTGCTGCTTGGCGCTGCCGGGAGGATCTCAGCGAGAGATGGCTCGGCCTACCTCTCTGGGTGGGAGCGGGCCGAGCGGTCGGCACGAGCAGCGATAGATCACGTTCTCTCCGTCGAGGAGCGGCCGTCCGAGCCGGACACGGCTCGCTCACTGGCAGCGGCGCTTCCCTCCGGCACGACGCTTTTCATCGGGTCGAGCATGCCGGTTCGAGATCTCGAATGTTTCATGGAGCCGCGTGAAGGTCTGCGGGTGATCGGGAACCGAGGTGCGAGCGGGATCGACGGTGCGGTGTCAACGGCACTAGGAGCGGCCGCAGCTTCGCGGGGCATCGTGGCCCTCATCGGAGACCTGTCGCTGCTTCACGATAGGAACGGTTTGGCGATGGCCCGCTCCGGTCCCGGGTGCATCTTCGTAGTTGTCAACAACGACGGAGGAGGGATCTTCTCGTTCCTCGACCAGGCCTCCTTGCCGGCGGATCGCTTCGAAACCCTGTTCGGCACACCGCACGGCTACGACCTAGCCCGGGTCGCTCACGCCGAAGGACTCCCGTATCGATCGATCGAGCGACCCGCGGACCTGGCTCCCGCGGTCTTAGCCGCGCTGGAAGCAGGGACATCTCACCTCATCGAGGTCCGGACCGATAGAGAGGAGAACGCGGCCCTGCATAAACGGGTGTGGGCCGCGGTGCAAGCCTCTATCTGAAAGGAACTATTGGCGAGGTGCCCGAAGGTGCTTGGACTCGGTCCTCGCACAGATGATCGTCTCGCCGCTATCGAGTTCGATCGTCTTGCGCTTGACGATGCTGTAATAGACATCGCCCCCGACCGCGTCCTCGACGACCCGGTAGTAACCCTCATAGCCGGAGATGTCCTTCCCGACGATGGGATCAGCGCCGGGTTCCTCGTGCTTGATCCGGACCTGGCGAGAGTTGTCGCAGAGGTCGGCAGGGTCGGTCTGGCGGGCGAAACCCTGCCCGCCATCACCGGGCCGAACGTAGCCGTTGAAGTACTTGCCGTTGTACTTGATCGTGACTTGAGCCTCGATCTTCTGGACGGAAGGCTCGGTCGGGCTTGGGGATGGCGACGGTGATGCGCCCGACTGGTTGTCGTCCAGCGCCGCCACCTCTGAGCTAGTGAGGGCTGAGCCCCACAATCTGATCCGCGCCGCCGCGCCTGCAGACTCCTCGGAATCAACCGCGTTGTCGTCTTTGAAGAAGTTCAAGATGTTTGCGAAGTCGATGAAAGCCGCCTCACCGGTGTCCACGAAAGTGAACTCCTGCACGCCGTCCACGTAGCCCACGACATTCGCAGCGGCATCTCGCGTGATGACCACCTGGGCATATTGGTTGCGCGTGAAAGCCACAGAAGTCCCCTGCGGACTGGGGAAGAAGTTGAGGTGTCCGTCGTAGTTGTAGACACCGGCATCGGAGGCACCGTTCTTGAAGTCGATGATCCTGCGGTATCCGAGGAGGTTCTCGAACCGGAAGAGCACGGCGATCGTGTACACGTCGTTCGGAACGACACCGCTCGTGTTCCCGAGGGAGAGCCCATTACCGGCGGGGAACGTGAAAACAGTGCGAGACGCGCCGCCGACGGTTTCCGTGGCGAAGGCTCCGGTGCCGGGGCCGACCGGTTGCAGCGCGGGGGCCGTGCCGACGGAGCTCGTCAGGTCGTTCTGAAGACGGTAGTCGGCCGACGGCGGCTGGGATTGAGCAACAGCAGGCCTCGGATAGAGCGCCAATGCCACTGCCGCGATGGCGATGAAGATCGATGTGCTGACTTTCACGCTTCGAGATGTCATCGGATGGACTCCTTCACCTGGTCTCCGCGACCTCCCGGTCGCCCCGCTGCCGCCATCGATCCGACCGCCCCACCTAAGGCCGACTGGACCGCCCTTAGCTTAAGGCGCGTTTCCTCCAGTTCGTCCAGGGGTTTCGAACCGGACACGATCCCCGACCCGGCGAACAGCCGTCCGGCGGTCCCATCGAAGGTCCCGCACCTCAGAGCGATGGCCCATTCACCGTCTCCGTGGGCATCGACCCACCCGACCGGACCGGCGTAACGACCTCGGTCCATCCCCTCCAGCTCTCGGATCGCGTCCAGGGCGGCCGCTTGAGGCACCCCGCCAACCGCGGCCGTGGGGTGCAGGGCCCCCGCCAGCTCCAGAGCCGTCAGCCGATCCCTCAGCTCGCCGCGGATCTCGGTGGCCAGATGCTGCACATTCGTGAGACGAAGTAGCTCGGGCCGCCCCGTCTCGAAGGTATGGGTCAGAGGAAGGAGCTTCTCTCGGACCGAATCCACCGCCAGGTCGTGCTCATGACCGTCTTTGCGCGATCCGAGGAGAGCTCGTCCCCGCGCGGCATCAGAGGCGGCATCAGAGCCACGGGCAGAGGTTCCCGCCAGGACGATCGAACGGACCGAACGATCACGCCGCTCCAAGAGCAGCTCCGGGGAAGCCCCCACCAAGCCCTCGCACAAGAAGGTGAAGCAACCCGGGAATGACGCGGCGAGGTTGCGCGCGAGCTCCCCGGTGTCGAAGCTCTGCTCGCCCCAGACCTTGACGTCGCGGGCGAGAACAACCTTGTCCATCTGTCCCGCCTCGATCCTGTCTACCGTCTCGCTCACTGCCGATAACCACTCGTGATCGGGCAGGGAGGACCCCGCATAACGGATGCGGTCCGTGGGCAGAGGCATGGGCAGATCAAGAGCGGCCGGGTCTGGCGTGCCTCCGATCGAGACGATCGTGGTGAGCTCTTCGTCGATGTGGACGATGGTCGACGGGATGACGAGGACGGACCCGCTCTATCTCTCGTCGAACGTGAAGCTGCCGAAGGCGATCACGCCCTCTGCGTCTTCAAGCTCCTGGAACCTGACGGAGAGCTCCGCCGCTGCCCGCCGAAAACGATCGGGGCCAACCCCGACTTCGACCCTGGCCCACTCGCCCCAGCCCACGTAACCCTGCCCCTCCCGGCTCCAGAGGTATCGACCGGGAGCCGCGAGGGCGGCGGGATGAAGACGGACGGCCGAGTCGACGCTGTGAACGGGTGTCGTCATCGTCTCGTGGCGGTCAGAAGCTGCGCCGCCCCCATGCCGTAAACCTTGCCGTTTCCGGCCGTGAACCCCGCAGCTTCGAGCATCTCGAGGAGGTGACGAGTAGGCGGGAGGTAGATCGCCGATTCGGGGAGATAGCGGTAAGCATCTTTGTCCGAGATCAAGCCTCCTATAAGGGGGACGAGCCGGTACATGTAGAGGTTGTGCCCGAGTCTAAGGATCCTGGAGCGGGGCTGAGCCACCTCGAGGATCGCCAGTCGTCCCCCTTTTCGCAACACGCGGCTGAATTCGGAGAACAACGCTTCGATGCTGGTCACGTTACGGAGGGCGAATCCGCACGTGACCCCATCGATCGACGAGTCCTGCAGCGGTAGTTGCAGGCCGTCGGCGCGCACGAGTGGAGCTTCGGTGGTCGCGGCGGCCAGCATCCCGGCGGAGTAGTCCAGGCCGATGGGGAACAGGCC
>JBKJYP010000174.1:0-3876 GCA_046715695.1 Actinomycetota bacterium
CCCACGTGTTACTCACCCGTTCGCCGCTTTCAGGCGAGAGTGTTACCACTCTTGCTTTCGACGCTCGACTTGCATGTATTAAGCACGCCGCCAGCGTTCGTCCTGAGCCAGGATCAAACTCTCCGTAAAGTTCCCACAGACCATGCTCTTGTCCTTTCGTGTCGACGCGAACGTCTACACGACCGGAGTAGGTGATCTGTTGGAGATTTGAAACTGTCCAGCGAACACTTCTTCGCGCTGTGTGTAGCTGATTTGGCAATGCCTCATAAGCCACACACGTGACTAGAAGCGTTTGCCGGATTTATTTATGTTGTACGTACCGTCAAAGACCAAGAGGTCCCGAAAGACCAATCAGTTCATCAACGGAGATTCGCACTGGTTATCCGATCAACCGGTCCTAAGACCAGTATCTCGGCAGGCACACTGTTCAGTTCTCAAGGAGCGAACCACACCCACAACACTTCAGGGCACAAAAAAACGCCGGTCCGAAGAGCGCACCGGCGTAGCAGCCAAGCTACCTGGGTCTTCTTACGGCTCAGGTGCCGATAGGCGACTATCCTTGTCTCTTCGGGCACACCCTCGGACGGAGAGTTCTCCGGGTCGGGTGGGCATGACAACGTTCGTGCCCCTGAGGGCTTGAGAACTGTACCAGGCCTGGAGGCCCCCTGACAACACCCTTGGGATTCGGGTATCAGGGTCAGTTTGGGGCCAGAATCAGGCCATGGTCAGTCCAGTCGGAATCGTGGCGTTCGATCTGGACGGGACCCTCGTGCCGGATACGACCGTGTGCCTGCATCTCGGGCCCTGGGTCGGGCACCAGGAGATCGAGGAGCTCGAGCGGCTCTATGACCTGGGCGAGATGACGAATGTCGAGGTAGCCGAGCGAGATGCAGCCTTCTACAAGGACCGCCGTCGGCACGAGGTGTGGGAGCAGCTAGAGCAGCTCGAGCTGATCGACGGCCTGGCGGACACGGTCGCCTGGGTCAAGAGCCAGTCTCTAGTACCGGTCATCGCAACCGTGACGATGAGTCTCGCAGCCGACTTCATGTGTCATCGATACGGTTTTGCCGCCGGGTCAGGGTGCGAACTGGCCGAGACGGACGATGGGGTCTTGCTCGGCGGGGTCGCACGACACTTCAGTGCTGAGGACAAGGCGACCTTCGTGGAAAAGACGGCTCAGGACCTTGGCCTGGGATTCAAGGACGTAGTCGCCATCGGTGATTCGACGTCCGACCTTCCGCTCTTCCACGCAGCCGGGTTCTCGATCGCGCTGAACGCTTCCAGCGATGCCCGCGCTGCTGCCGACCTCCAGCTGGACACGAGGGACCTACGAGATGTCATCTCCCCCATCGCCCGATACTTCTCGATCACGGATCAGGAATCGGGGTCCTAGAGGGAGCTATTGGCGGCCCAGACCTGGACTATCTCCCGGTCCCCCCTGGATCCGAGTGACTCGTGGTCGAGCTTCCGCCGGCCATATACGAAGAGCAGCAGGTCGGACGCCTTGGCGTCGATGGCCGCATCCGGGAGCTGCATCGACTCGTCGTCGTGGGCCCAACTGAAGCCATCTGGACCCAGCTTGATCGTCCAACTCGCGCCCTGGTCCGAGGCGTTCCACTCGAGCCTCTCCCCATTGCCTTTCAGCTCCTCGACCCGAGGGGCGAAGTAGGCGGCGAAGGGCAAGTTGTCGAGGAACTCATCGATGCCGTCCACGGCGATGGTTGCATCCACGACCGGCTTCAAACCCCGCGCCAGCTCTGCGTCGGCGCGATGGACCACGGTCTCGAAGAGCATCCGCCGGGGCCAGAAGCCGCCCCGCTTGTCGCTCCCCCAGGCCCACACCTCTTGATCGAGGTCGGCGTCGCTCGCCGTATCGGTGAGGATCTTCAGGCTTTCCCTCAGCCAATCGGGCGCCCCGGTCCAGTCCTTGGGCTTGTCCAGATCCACGTCCCGTCTCGAGACCCGGGTGGGCGACTGGAGGCGGATATGGGCCTCGGCCCACCTGAACAGCCCGCCGATGTGCTCGGTGAGATAGGCGATGTCCCAACCGGGACACGTGGGCACGGCCGCCGCCGGGTTCGTATCGGCGATGGCGGCCGCGAACTTCTCCACCTCTGCAGCGAGAGGTTCGAAGTAGTCCTTGTCTGCGAGTCGATGGCAGCTAGCCGTCACCTCGGCATGTCCTTTCGGCGGTTGCCAGGGTAGGTTTCCGTGCCTCGCAGCCTACAGAAGGAGACTCAACACTTGCTGGCCCCGGCGCAGGTCGCCGAAGGCGTCCATCGCCTCGGATCGCGTTACCTCAACTGGTACATGGTCTATGAGGGCGATCAGATCACGGTCGTCGATGCCGGCGTCCCCGGATATTGGGAACAGGTAGAGCCCGCTCTTCAGTCGGTCGGGCGTAAGTTGGAAGACGTCGTCGCCGTCATCCTCACGCACAAGCACATCGATCACGTGGGGATGGCCGAGCGGTTCCGGGTTGAAGCCGGAGCCGAGGTCTTCATCCACGAACGTGAGGCGGAGGCCGTGTTGAAGGCCACGGGCACCTCCACGCCACCTGGCTTCTACTCGAACCTCTGGCGTCCGGCGATGTTGGGGTTCGCGCTGCATCTCGCGCGGAACGGCGCCAACAAGCCTGCCCCCATCGCGGAGGTCACCAGCTTCCGGGACGGCGAGGTGCTCGACATACCAGGCCGCCCCAAGGTCATCTTCACTCCCGGACATACGGAAGGCTCATGTTGTTTCCTTCTCCCCGAACGAGGTGTTCTGTTCACCGGGGACGTGATCGTCACTCGAGATGCGAACACCGGGAGAACAGGAGCGCAGCTCATGCCCTTCAACCTCGACGTTGAGCAGGCGCGCAACTCACTCGTGAAGCTCGAGCAGGTTAAGGCCGGCACGATCCTTCCCGGACATGGCGAGCCCTGGACCAAAGGTGTCTCCGAAGGGATCAGGGCCGCGCGCATCTCGTAACCGCCATACGCCCTAACCCTTGAGCAGACGCTGCTCTCGACGGGTGATGCGGTCCTTCGGCTCTTTCCTCCGCTTGGGCCCGGCTAGACCCAGGGTTATCCCGATCAGAACCGTCAGGCCCACGGCCAGGAACGGCGTCAGTTTGCCGGCCACCATGATCGAGTGACTGACGAGCAACAGGCCGAGCCCGCACCCGGCGATCAGACCGAAGATGGCACCGCGGATGGGACGCTTCTTCACCCGTATCTGCCTCATTGCGGGTGCCTCGGGTCCTGGGGGCCCCACGCTTGCTCCGGCTCCGGAGCCGGCAAGACGTAAGTCGTCGGACGAGAGAAAGCGAGACCGATCGCTCCGATCCCGAACAGAGTGACGCCGGCGATCCAGGGCAACGTCCCGATCGGGTTCCCGAGGATCTTGACCCACAACTCCCCCATGCACGAGCCGCCGCCACCTTCGATCGAACCCGACACGTGATACAGCCCGGGCACATCGATCGGCACGAAGTCGAGATCGGCGACCCCTGCCTTCTTCGTCTCCTCTTTCTTGTTGACCGCGTCGTCGCCTTGGACCTGGAACCCGAAGACCTTGAGAGACCAGGTCCCCTCCGTGATGACCGAGTCGGTTTTGCCCAAGTACTCGACGTATCCCCCGGGGTCGACCTCCAACGGTGCCGAAGCCGATGCCTCTGGTCCACCGGGCGCAACGATGTGCGAGATGGGGACGTCGTCAGAGTCGAAGGACATCGCCTCTCCCCGACAGCCGTCCATCGTCAGGCCCCCTTCCCGATCCTGGGCGAGAGCCGGCGACGCGTAAGAAAGGGCGAGCAGAACCAGGGCCGAGACACCCGCGAGCCTCATGCGCCCGATGCTATCGAGACAGACGGATGAAGCGGCGGCGGCCCAC
>JBKJYP010000175.1:0-10122 GCA_046715695.1 Actinomycetota bacterium
GTCATTGATCTCTGCCTTCGGGAAGAAGATGCAGGACGCGGTCGACGAAGCTTTCGGGCGTGTGATCGGAGCGCAGCTCACGGACCAAGAGGAGGCTGTGTGATCGATCGCATGACCACGGCTCGGATCGCGATCGTTGGTACCGGGTTCTCCGGGCTCGGCATGGCGATCTCTTTGAAAAAGGCGGGTATCGAGGACTTCGTAATCTTCGAACGCGCCGCGGATGTCGGTGGCACATGGCGAGACAACACTTATCCGGGCTGTCAGTGCGACGTGCCCTCGAGCCTCTACTCGTTCTCGTTCGCGTTGAACCCCGATTGGAGCCGCACTTACGCACCTCAACCTGAGATCTGGGCATACCTGCGCGATTGCACTCGTCGATATGGGATCGGACCTCACATCCGCTACGACCACGAAGTCTTGAGCGCGAGTTGGGACGACGCGGAGAACGTATGGCAGATCGAAACGTCGCAGGGCGGCTACCGCGCTGAAGTCCTCATCTCCGCCAATGGGGGCCTGAGCGAGCCGTCGATCCCGGATCTTCCCGGTCGAGAAGACTTCAAGGGTGTTCAGTTGCATTCGGGAGCTTGGGACCCGGACGCCGAGCTCGAAGGCAAGAAGATCGCAGTAGTGGGCACCGGTGCCTCCGCGATCCAGATAGTGCCGAAGCTCCAGAAGCTGGCGAACGAGATCGTTGTCTTCCAGCGGACCCCGGCGTGGATCCTCCCCCATACCGACCGACCCACGACGACGTTCGAGCGAAAGCTGTACCGACGTGTCCCGCTCGCACAACGCATCTCTCGCGCATCCATCTATCTCTCGCACGAGCTCCTCGTCCTCGGGATGACTCGTAACCGCCGCTTCCTGGCACCTCTGAGATGGCTGTCCGAAAGTCACATGCGCAAGCAGATCGAAGACCCCAAGCTGCGAAAGAAGCTCACGCCCCGCTATTCGCCCGGATGTAAGCGTCTTCTTCTCTCCAATGACTTCTATCCCGCGATCACGGCTCCCAACGCGAAGCTCGTCTGCGAAGCCGTCACCGGCCTCACCAGGGATGGCGTGACAACTTCATCGGGTGAGACCTATGACGTCGATATCATCGTGTGGGCCACCGGCTTCCATGTCACAGACAATCAGGTCGCTCACAAGATCAAAGGCGGTGACGGCTCCACACTGGCCGACACTTGGGCTGCACACGGGATAAGCGCGTATCTGGGCACGACGATCCATGGCTTCCCCAACATGTTCATGCTCACGGGTCCGAACACCGGCCAAGGCCATACATCTCTCGTCTACATGGCCGAATCACAGATGGCCTACATCACCGACGCTCTTCGCTACATGTCTCGGAACGACATCGCCTCGGTGGAAGTTAGCTCTCCAGCGCTCGAGGCATACAACCGTGACATCGATGACCGCATGAAGAAGTCCGTCTGGACCACAGGCGGCTGCGTCAGCTGGTACCTCGACGAGCACGGTCGCAACCCCACGCTGTGGCCGGACTTCACCTGGCGGTTCCGTGCGATGACGAAGCGATTCGATCCTTTGTCCTATCTGGTGAGATCTCGATGAGGGTTCTCGTTACCGGTGCCTCCTCAGGGATCGGGGCAGCAACAACGGAGCTGCTGCGTAGCCGGGGCCATCAGGTCGTAGGTATCGACCTCATCGCAGGAGAAGGCGTCCTCGCGGCCGATATCCGTGACCAGGATCAGGTGGACTCGGCGGTAAGCGCGGCTATCGAACAGTTGGGCGGGCTCGATGTTCTTCTCAACAACGCCGGCATCGGCGCTCCCACCGAAGCGGGCGATCGCCCCACGCCCCGGGCGATCGCCATCATCGAGACGAACCTCATCGGGACCTGGCGGGTCACCGCAGCTGCGCTCCCCGCATTGATCGAGAGCCGGGGCCGCGTCGTCAACATCGCAAGTGGCCTCGCCGTGGTCACCATCCCCCACTCCGCGGCCTACACCGCCAGCAAGCGCGCCGTCGTCGGCTACTCCGATGTGCTTCGTCTCGATCTCGGTGATCGGATCCAGGTGACAACCGTGTATCCCGGTTACGTCCGAACCCCCATCCACGATCTAAGCGAGGCGGAGGGACGGGACCTCGGCAGCGTGACCCCAGAGGATCCTCTGCCGAAGGTCGCCGTCGTCGTCGCCGAGGCGTGCACCGGCCACTATCGCCGCGACGTCGCTACGAGTGCGTTGACCGGCGCAGGCATCTTCTTCGCCCGGCACTACCGGAGGCTGTTCGACCGGGCGGTCATCGCTCGAGCCGGCAAGGCCGCCGCTCTCCCTAAGGAAGAGGTGACCTAGGAGGCCCCTGCTCGTGCGGTGCGTGCGGCACGGTGTGCTTGCCAAGCCCTGAAGGCCTTGACCAGGGCCAACCTGAACAACCATCGCAAGATGAATGACATGGGTTCCTCTTACCCACCACCTCCCGCTTCTAGCTCCAGCAGAAGCTCTTTCTTGGGCAGGCCGCCTCCGTAGCCCCCGAGAGTGCCGTCCGACCGGAGCACGCGATGGCAGGGAACGATTATCGGAACCGGGTTGTGACCCAGAGCGGTCCCGGCCGCGCGCACCGCGCGCGGGTTGCCCGCGGCTGTAGCCATCTGTGTATAGGACGCCGTACGCCCGTAGGGGATCCTCTTGGCTGCCGCGAGCACTTTGCGACGGAATCCTTTGACCGTGCTGAGATCGACGGCAACATCGAACCTGTGCCGGCTCCCGCTGAAGTACTCGTCCAACTCCCTGCGCGCCTGGTCCGTTCGCGCCGGGACCCTCATGAGCCGGGGGGATAGTTCGTTCGAGATCCGGTCCAATATCTGTTCTTCTCGGCCGTCACCGAAGTCGATCCTGGCCACACCCTTGTAGGTGCAGACGACGAACAGGGTTCCGATCGGGCTTGCCACGATGTCGAAAGCGAGGTCGATGAGATGTTGGCCCTCCGCTCGCTCGATGAAGCCACGAGAGAGCTCCTCCAGCTTCTCCTCATCGATCGGGAGGCGGGCCAGCCTGGTCCCTATGTCGGTCATCTGACCAGCTCCTTCCGCAGGCTCTTCAGCCCGGCCCTGACGTTCTGCCGAGCGGCTTCCTCAGATGTGTCCATCTCTTCGGCGATGCTCTTGTAGGGAAGGTCCCCGATGTAGCGGTATGCGACGGCGGTCGATTGTTTGGGGGGCAAGGACCCGACGGCCGCCCATAGGTCACGATCGATGTAGCTGTCCTCCGAGCGAGCTTCCTCCAGCGTCTCACCGGCGATCCTGGCTCGCTTCCGGATCAGATCGATAGATTTGTTATCCGCGATCCTGAGCACCCACGCGCGCAGATTGGAGTCGGGCTCGAGCTGCGGGTAGGCCCTGAGCGCAGACAGGAACGTCTCCTGGAAACAGTCCTCGGCGTCGTGGGGCCCCACCCGGAAGACCAGGAACCGCAGGACGACAGCCTTGGTCTCCTCGAAGAAACGTGAGAAAGGTGGAACCACTTCACCTCCTTGGTTGTTACATCGACATCGATCAGAACGTCCGAGAGACACCGGATGTGAGATTGTCGCCTGATGTTCGCTCGCCGGAGGGGCAAGGAAGCGCGCGAGCGGATCCTGGCATCCATCCTGCTGGTGCCGGCGGCTCCTTTACTCGCTCTGGGTGCGCTGGCCATCAAGGTGGAGGGCATCTTCTCGAGAGAGGCACGGGGCCCCGTCATATTCAGGGAGGAGCGGATCGCTCGAGGCCGGGTCGTGATGATCCTCAAGTTCAGAACGCTCAAGGCTTCCACCATCGCCTCCTTGGAGGAGGGCCCCACGCATATCGGGAAGGTCGAGCGCCGTGATCTCATGACGCGCGCCGGGTGGTGGCTCAAACAGTGGTACCTCGACGAGCTGCCCCAACTACTGAACGTCGTATCGGGCGATATCGGACTCATCGGGACCCGCCCGTATCCGGTCGAGCTCTACGAGAAGGAGCTGGCAGAGGGCATCACCCGCAAGAGAGACATGCCGTCGGGTCTCATCGGCCCCGTTCAGGCGAGCAAAGGGACCCAGGGGGCCGATCAGATCGCCCTCGATGCCGCCTATTGGGAGGCCTTCCAGACCTATCCGGGCTGGCGGCTCCTTCTGCTCGACCTCAAGATCGTGTACGGCTCCTTGAGGGTGCAGCTCTCACACAAGGGCCTCTGAGAAAACTTCTCGTATCACTTATTCAAGGTTTGGAGCCCAACGCCGATACTCCATGGATAACCTTAGAGGCGGGTGGGAGAATTTGTCAGTGTCAAAGGGCCCCGGTCGGAAGCCCGGGGGCCACCTGAAGGAAGCGGATCCCGCTGAAACGCGCCCCGCGCGCGCGTTCGACGATGTCACAGTCACCGAAGCCCTGAATCTCAGCACGGGGCCCCTCGCCGCCCTCTTCAACGCCGTGCCCGAGATGATCGTGGTGCTGAAGATCGAAGAGGGCCCCACGTTCCGGTTCGTGTCCGTCAACGATGCGTATGCACACGTGACGGGGCTGAACGGGAGGGACATCGAGGGCAAGAGGGTCGAAGAGGTCATGACCATGAACGAGGCCCAGCTCGCCCTTGCCAAGGTCGTCGAAGCTATCGAGTCGGCATCTCCCATCCGGTACGAAGAACGGCTCCGTCGTAACGGCGGGATGCTCTACTTCGACGCAACCGCGACACCATTGTTAGATCGGAACGGTCGGTGCTCATATGTGTTGTGGGTCGCAAGAGACATGACCGAGATGAAGGACACAGAGGAGGCCCTCCGCAAGAAGACGGCGATCCTCAAACTCCTTCAGGGAGCGTCGGCGGCGGCGAACAAGGCGTCCACGCTCGAAGAGGCAGCCCGTCTCGTCATCGCTCAGATATGCCAGCACAACGGCTGGCCGGCCGGACATCTCTATCTCCTCAACGAGGAGGGCAAGTTGTTCCCGTCACCGGTTTGGTGGCTGGACGACCCAAGACGTTTCATGCCCTTCCGTAAGGTGACCGAGACGTCGGTCGAGGACGCCAACAAGGGGCTCGCCCAGTGGGTCCTGCTCTCACAGAAGCCGCAATGGATCCACGACGTGTCGAAGAACAAGCACTTCGATCGTGGCTATCTGGCGACGCAGCTCGGTCTCAGAGGTGCGTATGCCTTCCCCATACTCGTAGGCCGGAAGGTTGTCTCGGTCCTGGAGTTCTTCTCTTACAAGGCAGCGGACCCAGACGACGCGCTTCTTGAAGTGATGTCGATGATCTCAGACCAACTCGCGCGCGTCGTCGAACGGCAAACCGCTACCGAGGAGCTTCAGGCGGTCGCTCAGCAGATGCGGACTCTTTCCCTCAAGGATGAGCTCACCGGTATCAACAATCGCCGCGGGTTCATCACGATGTCTAAGTTCCAGCTCAAGCTCGCGCGGCGGAACAACAAGAGGTTGAGCCTCTTCTTCGTCGACCTCGACAACATGAAAGAGATCAACGACCAGCACGGTCACATGCAGGGAGACCTAGCCCTTACCGACCTCAGCCAGACACTTCTTCAGACCTTCCGGGAATCCGATGTCATCGCTCGCGTCGGGGGCGACGAGTTCTGCGTGCTCCTTACGAGCCCCGATGAGGGCGACATCTCGTCAAGCATCGGACGCCTGGACGATGCGATCGAGGCCTACAACCAATCCCGACCGAGTCCGTACCAGGTATCGATAAGCATCGGGGTCGGGTTCTACGACCCGGCGGACCCGTGCACCATCGAAGAATTGATCGACCGCGCCGATGCGGCGATGTACAAGGTGAAGACCGACAAGCGAGCGTTGGCGCAGAGCTCCTAGTTATCCACGATCCGGAATATGCCGGTGGGGGTGGCGAAGTAGAGCCAGCCTCCGGGACCCTTCGAAACATCGACTATGCCTTCTCCGGCATCGAACACGATCCGATCTTCGGTTATCCGGGTGCCGGCATCGTTCATGACGAGACGGTGCAGCCGCCCGGTGTTGAAGTCGCCCATGTAGAGGCTGTTGGACAGCGCACGTAGCTTGCCTCGATACCACCAGGGATCCGTGGGCACGATGGTCGGGGTCCAGCGGATCAATGCCGCGACGGGGTTCGGTCCGGTCCCCTGGGAACCACACTCATGTGGGTTACCCCAGCCATAGTTGTTGCCGGCTTCGATCAAGTTGATCTCGTCGTCACACTCAGGCCCGTTCTCGGTCTCGTACAACCTGCCCGTCTTGACGTTCACCGCGAGACCGAACGGGTTCCGGTGGCCGTAGCTCCAGACCGCGTTACCGAATGGATTGTCCTCGGGCACGGAGCCATCCGGGTTGTAGCGCAGGATCTTGCCTAGCCTGCTGCTGGTGTCCTGGGCTTCTTTCGGACTGTGACCTTCCCCCGTGGAAACGAACAGCTTGCCATCTAGGAACTCGAGCTGACCTCCGTTGTGGTACGCCGACGCGGTCGGAAGCCCGGTCACGATGTTCTTGGCAGCCGTGCACCTGTTGTTTTCGACCTTGAATCGCGTGACGCGGTGCTCCAATGGGGATGCGTTCGTGTAATAGACGTAGAGGAAGCCGTTGGTCTTGAAATCGGGATGGAGGATGATCCCGAGGAGTCCCCGTTCTGCTTGGGCATCGACCTCGAGTGAAGCGCAGGGGGTCTTCAGCAGCTTCCCCCCTTGGAGGACGCGGATCTGTCCCGTGTTCTTCTCCGTGAAGAACATCGTTCTGGATCCCGGGACCCAGGCCATATCGACCGGGAAGTCGAGCCCTGATGCGTAGGTCTGGACCTTCGTCCCGGCGGGGAGCCGGGGAGGGGGTGCAGATGCCTTCCCCTGAGCGAGCACAGATAGGAGCAAACACAGGGCAGCGGCGGTGGGACCGAACCGTCTCATTGACTGCATCTTCTAGGATTCCCGACGGAGGCGTGCCCGAGTGGCCGAAGGGAGCGCACTGCTAATGCGTTAAGGGGGGTTAACCCCCTTCAAGGGTTCAAATCCCTTCGCCTCCGCTCGCCGTCACGGCGGTTACAGTTCCAGCACATGCGCCCGTAGCTCAGTGGATTAGAGCGTCCGGCTACGGACCGGAAGGTCGGGGGTTCGAATCCCTCCGGGCGTACCAAAGTCGCATCAGGTAGGAGCTCGCCAGCACCAGGCTGAGGCAAGCCAGCGTCACGAGAAGAGGGATCACCGGCAGGGCGGTCGTCGGCAGGTCCTCGAGGACCGAAGAGCCTCCCGGCCCCCCGCTGGAGCCGGCTGGTTGAGCGAGCACGAGGGCCGTGATCAGTTTGACGACCCACAGGGTTCTTTCGACCGCGAAGATGATCGCCCAGGCCATGACGAACTGTCTGGCAACGAGCTTCCATTGGCCGGCGTTCGAGCGGCCTCGCGCGGTTCGGTAGACCTCCGCGACCGGCATGAAAATGGCCGACAGAAGGAAGAACAGACCGCCGATCCCGATCCCAGGCAAACCTGCAGTCATCGTCAGTGACCCTTCTCGTAGGTGGTCAGAGGTTTCCTGACAACGAACTCGAGCCACGTCGCCTTCAGCATGTACCAGCTGTTTACGAAGCGGAGGGCCATGAATCCCGGGAAACAAGCAAGCACCCGGCCCACTTCCTTGCGTTTGACGCCTCCGACGAGTGCGGGGATGAGGATCGCCGGCGCGTCGATGACGTAGCCGAGCAGGAACCAGGGACTCACCAGGACCGAGAGCAGAGGGAGAAGGACGAGCATCGCTAGAGACGCCACCATCGCATCCCAGAAGGCCACGGCGACGACCGACCTGAGGTAGTGCATGTGGAGGATGTCTCGCCAGTGCACCCTGACGTTCTGGACGAACCCATGTGACCACCGTCGAAGTTGGTTGCGCAGGAACTGGTGGCTGTGCGGCTCCACCGGGTAGCTGACGGCCTCCGGGACGAACCGGACCTTCCACCCATCTCGATAGAGGGTCCAGGTGAGATCCATGTCCTCAGCCATGGTCCTGGTGGACCAGCCGCCTACCTTCTTCAGGACGTCTGTCCGGTAGGCGGAGAAACAACCCGAGGAGATGAGCGGCTTCTCGTAGAAGTCCTGGATGGGCTTGTAGAAATTGAAAGCGAACATGTACTCCAGGTAACGCCCGCGCTCCCACATCGACTTGACGGTCCTAGGAAGCACGAACCCGCAGGCGGCTGCGACCTGGTCGTCAGACGAGAGGGCCTCCATGATCAGCTCGAGGGCATCGGGCGCGAGCGTCGTGTCGGCGTCGATCGCGACCGTGAACCGGGTCTCGACAAGGGGAAGCGCGAAGTTCTGAGCCCCCGCC
This sequence comes from Actinomycetota bacterium, assembly GCA_046715695.1. Taxonomy (GTDB): domain Bacteria; phylum Actinomycetota; class CADDZG01; order CADDZG01; family WHSQ01; genus DATLNM01. The sequence goes on from JBKJYP010000175.1 coordinate 8,273, forward strand.
TTGGAGCCGGTGTTCCTCTCCGGGCGGATGACCCGGACGCCGGCGCCGGTTGCGACCGCGCCGGTGTCATCGTCCGAGCAGTCGTCGACCACGATGATCTCGTCCGGGGGCACGGTCTGAGCCAGGAGAGAGCGGATCGTGTCGGCCACATGCCCAGATTCGTTGTAGGCGGGCACGATCACGGTGACTCCGCCGCTCAGAGACTCCTCGGCGAAGCTCTCGTCTTGCTGGGTCGCCACGGTGGGCGCGCCCAACCGTGCAGTCAACATCTGCATGTAGGGGTAAACGTGCTAGGTGTCAGGAAGGGTACGTGCCGACTTCGCTTTTCTAGAGCGCAGGCCCCGATAAGCTGACTGAGAACGCTTCGTCCTTGAGCGGAAGGTCCTCGAGCGGAAGGTCCTCACTGGTGCGGCTGATCAACTCCCTGTCCGAGCAACGGCGGCGCCAGATCTTCGGACACGCCGAGCCACATCTGCGCGAGGGCGAGGAGATCGCCCACTGGGTGCGAGCGAAACGCCACGGCTCCCGGGGGGAAGGATTCGCATATCTGACGCCTCGGCGGTTGCTCGTCATCATCAACGGACGTAAGGACTCCCATGAGTCGGTGTGGTTCGACTCGATCGAGTCGTGGGGGGTGGATCTCGATGCCCGCGCCGGCCCCCTTCTTGCAGTGACATGCGGAGAGAGCTCCTTGTATGTACACATGCCCGTGGCCACCACAGCCACTGCGACGAACGTGAGTGAATTCCTGAGTGGTCTGGCCAAACACGCGCCCGTTCCCAAGACCCCCTTCGAATCAGACAAGGGGACATTCCAAGCCCGGGTCGATGTCCCTGTCGCGGTCCAGCGCCGGAGCTTCTTCAGCCGCATGCGGAAGGGGATCGTCACCGTCCTCGGCATCCTGTTGCTTCTCAGTGGCCTTGCGGTCGTTCCGCTGCCCGGACCCTGGTCCCTGCCGATCGTGCTTGCCGCGCTGGCGCTGCTCGCGTCTGAGTACGACTGGGCCAAAGACCTCCGGCAATGGTCCAAGGAGAAAGTCAGGAAGACGAAGAAGCGGTTCGCCCGCAGGTCCCCGGGTGAATCAAGCTAACGACGAAGCTTTCATGCGCCTGGCCATCGACGAGGCCCGGGCGGCCCTGGAGCACGACGACGTTCCCATCGGCGCGGTCATCGTCTCGGGGGGCCGTGTCGTCGCCTCCGCCCGCAACGAGAGGCAGCTACGCACCGACCCGGTGGCTCATGCCGAGATCCTCGCCCTCCAGGCTGCGGCCGCCGAGCTCGGTACACGTCACCTGACCGACGCGACGATGTACGTGACTCTCGAACCCTGCCCGATGTGCGCGGGCGCCGCCGTGCTGGCCCGGTTGGGGCGTCTCGTGTTCGGAGCCTGGGACCCAAGAGCCGGTGCGGTTCACTCGCTCTATAACGTCCCGCAGGACCCTCGCTTGAACCATTCGGTGGAGATCACAGCCGGCGTCCTCGAAGCAGACTGTGCGGCGCTACTCACCGGGTTCTTCGCTACGAGGAGGGGCGACCCGGTCGATTAGGGTTGCGCGCCCGTCCGGTCTCCGGACGGCACCTGCAAAAAGACCTGGTGGGGTACCGAAGCGGCCATAACGGGATCGCCTCGAAAGCGATTGAGGGTGCAAGCCCTCCGCGGGTTCAAATCCCGCCCCCACCGCGCATCGAATTAACACAGACTTGGAAAATAGCACGGGCTGGTAAATGTCGGCCGCGGTAGGGGCCGCCGCTAGACTCCCGGACGGAGGCGTGCGAGAGCGGCCGAATCGGCACGACTGGAAATCGTGTGACCCTGCAAGGGGTCCAAGGGTTCAAATCCCTTCGCCTCC
>JBKJYP010000176.1:0-3791 GCA_046715695.1 Actinomycetota bacterium
ACGCAAGGCGAGCAGCCGGCCGGCCAGGCTCCTCGGGAGCGTACGGATCGTTCGGAACGTGGCCGTGAGAGGCCGCCCCGGGAAAAACCCGCCGGTCCCACCCGAGAGAAAGCGCCGTCCCAGGCCAGGCTCGCCGCCGGCGAAGAGGTATCGGGTCCCCCCAAGAAGAGACGGCGCCGAGGCCGGCGTCGCCGGGGCGGACCTAATAGTCCAGGTGGCGCCGAAGGTTCCGGCTCCGGCGGCCCCGGCCCGGACACCGGCCCGGACACCGGGTCGGATCAAGGAGGCCCGGCCCCCGATACAGGCAGCGCCCCCCCGGAGGCCGGAGGCCCCGAGTAACGCTGTAGCATCGCCTCCCTCGGGCCCGTAGCTCACTTGGTAGAGCGCCGCCATGGCATGGCGGAGGTAACCGGTTCGATCCCGGTCGGGTCCACCCCCCCCTTTTTCTTGCGCTGAGTGAGGGATCTCCGTCACATGGCAACGGAAATTACGCGCTCAGCCATTTTGGGCCGATCTGAGCGCCAAACATCCGGCTGTTGCAACGGCGATGAGAGCTACTGCCCCGATCTGCGAGGGCCCGGCCCATAGACCGATCCAAGCCAGCCCGGCGGCAGACAGCCACGTCCAGAGGCCGGCCCTCGGGCCCGCCGCAAGGGACGCTAGGCCGAGGAGGCAGAGGATCTCGACGCCCGTCCAATACGAGGGCCACACCTGGGGGTCCGTCGCTATGCGCGTCACCACCAGGACCAGAGACCCCGCCCAGATCAACTCTCGCGACTTCCTGAAGCCGATGAAGAACAAGGAACCGATCCCGACAACGATCACTGCTTGAGCGATGCGCCAGGTCCAGCCGAAGCTGAGCACGCCGAAAGCTTGAGCAACGAGTGAGTCTGGGAACGCGAGCCAGTCTCGCCTTCCCATCGCGAAGTCTCCGAAGACAACGAACGGTGCGTAGGTTGCAAGGCCGGCCCCCGCGGCTAAAACCATGAGCCGCAGGGCCTCTCGATGCCCCGGAACGAGGAAGAGAAGCGGGAGCCCCAGGAAGCCGCTGGGCTTGATCGCGGCGGCCAGCGCGATCCACATAGATGAGCGGAGGCCTTCACCGCGAGCGGCGGAGACCCCCGCGATCACCCACAGCATGGGCACGACGACGTCGGCGGGCTGCCCTACCTCGTAACAGATGAGAGGGATCCCGAAGACGACCGTCCCCAGTCCGACTCCAAGCTCGAGGATCGGATGGTCCTGACCATCGGGTTGGCGTAGCAGGACACGTGCAACCATCAGTGCGGCTATCGGTATCAAGAGATGCACGCTCACTAAGAGAAGCGGTTCGAGTGATAAGCCGAGAGCGCGCCGAGCCAGCCCGAGGAAGCCGCTAACGAGAAGATGAGCTGGACCGACCTGTACATCCGGGTCGGAGAACGCATCGAAGAAGCTCGAGGACAGCAGCTTCAACCCGGCCCGTTCAAAGGTCGCCGGATCGGGTGAGCGCAGACTGCCCGTGAAAAAGCTCGCAGTCAGGCCGCAGGCCGCAACGGCAACCGAACGGAGAAGCGATGACCGGAGCACGCGGGCGAGACCCGGGAGGTGCACCTTGGGAGGCTTAGAGGGAGTGATGCGTTAGGAAGTTTCGGACGGCGTTGTTTATCTCGGTGGGTTTTTCGATCACGGCGGCGTGGCCGGCCCCCGGGATGGTTACGAGCTCGGAGTGGAGGACGGCTTCGTGCATGACTGTGGCGACGGCCGGGGGAGTGAAGGTGTCGAGGTCGGCAGAGACGATCAAGAAGGGGATATCGATCTGGGGGAGCAGCGAAGCGGCCGAGTGGGCACGCATCGACTCGGCCATCATCAACACGACGAACGGGTCGAGGAACGCCATGTGGTTGTAGTAGGGGATCATGTCGTCGAGTCGTGCCTCGGGCCCGAGGCTGCGCATCAGCATCGCACCCTGATGGGTGATCGAGGGGTTGGCGAGGATCAAGGCTCGGTAGCCGAGGATCGCAGGCCGTGGCATGAACGCAGTCATCGCCCGCACGGCCCGGAACACATTCGTGAGGTCCCGGCCATAGAACGTGCGCATGGGGCTCTCGAAAGGCGCGGTCAACATCACCAGCCCGGTGATCCGCTCCCGGTCACGTCCCCACGCTTCGAGGATTATCTGGCCACCCATGCTGTGCCCGATGAGGGTGATGCGGTCGACCCCTTCCTGATCGAGGATCGCCTCCAGATCGCGCGTCTGCTTAGGGATGGCGAAGTCGGCCGGAGACAGGTTCATCGCTCGGTAGCCGGGGGCCCGAGGGGTCCCCGACCGGCCTAATCCGCGCAGGTCGTAGACGATCACCCGGTGGTCGGCGGCCAGCTCCGGCAGCAGGTACTTCCAGAAGTTATCGGGGCAGACGAAGCCGGGCACGAGCGCGATCCACGGCCCGGACTCGCCGTACACGGAATAGGCGATCTCGGTGTCGTCCGGCGCCACGGCGATGCGATCTCGCTCGAAGATGATCGAACCCTCGAGATCCTCGGCGAACGGCGTCTTGCCCCGCCAGCCGATGGGGCGGAGGAAGCGACGTGCGGAGTGGATCGCCCGCCCGGGAGAGATGAAGAGTGACACGGCCGGAGATGCTAACAGCGCCCAAAAAGGACAACTTGGCCGAAAAGGACCCATATTTCCCCCCCCACGGGTACTTATAGGCCCCAGACAGCGTTACTTTCATGGGAAGGAAACTTCGAGAGGCGTTCGAGAGAGAGGTCCCCGGTGAGAAGGACTATCGGATCCACCATCCTTGGCTTCGGCCTCGTCGTGGCGACCATCGCCCCTGCTTTCGCATGCGCCGGTCTCGTCGCTCCCAACGGGACCGTTCGGCTCCTGAACACTGCAACCCTCGCCGGCTACCACAACGGTGTCGAGCACTACATCACTTCGTTCCAGTTCCAGGGTGGAGGAGCGAAGTTCGGCTCGATAGTCCCGCTCCCGGACGTGCCCAAGCGCGTCACGCGCGGCGGTGACTGGACGCTCCAGCGACTCGATCGCGAGTTCCATCCCCAGCCCGTCGCCGCCACCTCCGAGGATTCTGCCGGCGGTAGCGCAGAAGAGCTGTACGAGACCGAGATCGACGGCCTTCGGATAACGATCCTCAAGGGGGGATCGAGGGCGATCGGCCGTTGGGCTCGCGACGAAGGCTTCAAGCTGACACCCGACGCTCCCGAGGTGCTGCGCTTCTATGCGAGACGCAGCAAGATCTTCATGGCCGCTCGTTTCGTCCCGAAGAAGGCAGAGCAGCAGGAGTACGAGGTCGGCGACGGTGTGCCGATCCATCTGCGTATCCCCACCGATAACCCTTGGGTCCCTCTGCGGATCCTCGGCCTTGGCAAGAACCCTGGTGGCGACGTGCGTGCCAACGTCTATCTGTTGACAGACATCGAGCCGGCGATCTTGCCGGAGACGGTTGAGCCGGGGAACCGCGGTCTCGTCCTCGAGGCAAGTCGTGAAGCATCCGATCTTCTGCTCGACGATCTGAGATCAGACAAAGGGATGGGCTGGGTGCCGAACAAGGCGTGGGTGATGTCGCTGCTGGTCGACAGCGACGCCCGCGACCTCACCTATGACCTCGCGATCGACGCGAGCGGAGCCGGGCAACCGGACCCGGCCGACACGGGAGAGCAGCAGTCGATGGGCAGGACCACACCCACGAGCAGCCGCCAGAGCAGTCAGGACCTCCGGACAGCATGGCTGATCGTTCCGCTGGCCGGTCTCGGGGCACTCGGGATCTCGCGGAGACGACGCACCAACT
>JBKJYP010000177.1:0-4004 GCA_046715695.1 Actinomycetota bacterium
CCGAGCCGACCGCGGACTGGACCGCCACCGGCTTACTGGGGCGCATCGAGAGACTGGAACGGCGCTTCGGGATCGAAGGCGAGGCCCCCCCGCCCGCGGCCGTGCCGCCTCCCCCGGCCAGTGCAGCCCGGGCCCCCACACCCCGGGCCCCCACACCCAAGCCGGCTCCCAAGGCCACCCCATCCGAGCAGACCAAAGACGAAGCTCCTCCCTCAGCGGCGGGCCCACCGGCGGCCACAGGAAGCGAAGCCGGCCTCGGCCTCGGTCACGTCAAAGATGCATGGTCCGCGACGGTGGGCGAGGTGAACAAGAGGAGCCGCCGTGTCGGAGCCTTCCTCAATCCTTCCGAGCCCATCTCGTATGACGGGTCGACGCTCTTGGTCGAGGTCCAGTCTGACTTCCACGCGACGGCCATGTCCGACGATCGCAGCCGCTCTGCTTTAGGTGAAGCCCTTTACGCCGCGCTGGGCGTCCGTCCCGCTCTCGTTTTCACTGCGAGAGGATCGGCTCCCGTTGCGATGGCGGAGACAGAGGACGTCGATAGCGAAGGGACCGTGGAGGTCGCCGGCGAGGATCCGGTAGAGCTGATCAAGCGAGGACTTGGGGCCGAAGTGGTCGAGGAGGGCAAACGATCGTGAAAGACATGCAACGCATGATGAAGGAAGCCCAGAAGATGGCTGCAGAGATGCAGAAGGCGCAGGCCGAGATCGCGCTGATGGAAGCCGAGGGTAGCGCCGGTGGTGGTGCGGTCAAGGTCCGAGTCTCGGGCGACATGCGCGTGGCCGAGATCACGATCGACCCCGGTTTCTTCGACGGCGTTCCGGAGGCGGAAGACGTCGAGATGCTGGGCGACACGGTCACCGCCGCGGTGAACGACGCGCTCGAGAAGATCAAAGAAGCGCAGGCCGAAGCTCTAGGTCCACTTGCAGGCGGACTCGGGGGCATGGGCTTGCCGGGCATGTAACCGAAGTGTTCGCAGGACCGGTTCAAGATCTGATCGACGAGCTCGCACGACTTCCCGGCATCGGACCGAAGAGCGCGCAGCGTGTCGCCTTCTTCCTGATCACCTCCCGTTCGGAAGACGCGCGCCGTCTCGCCTCGGCGATCGTCGAGGCTACTGAGCGCGTGCGTCTGTGCGACCTCTGCGGAAACGTGTCGGACCAGGAACGGTGCGAGTACTGCCGGGACACTCGCCGGGACCAGTCGATGATCTGTGTCGTTCAACAACCCCCCGACATCGTCGCGATCGAGAGGACACGCGAATACCGCGGGCTGTATCACGTGCTGCACGGCGCGATCTCACCGATAGAAGGCATCGGACCCGACGACCTGACGATCGACCAGCTCCTTCGCCGGCTCGACGGCGAGACGGACGTGGCAGAGGTGATCGTCGCGACCAACCCGAACACCGAGGGCAGCGCAACCGCTATGTACCTTGGCCGGCTCATCTCGCCCCTCGGGGTGAAGGTCACACGGCTCGCGAGCGGGCTACCGGTGGGAGGCGATCTCGAATACGCGGACGAGGTCACTCTCGGGCGGGCCCTCGAGGGCAGGACCGTTATCTAGCTACTCCTCCCATTTAGGGTGGAGCGATGCAGCTTGTCGTTCAGAAATACGGCGGAACATCGGTCGGCGATGCCGAGCGGATCAAACGCGTAGCGGCCCGGGTAGTGGCGACCGCTGAGTCGGGGCGGCGGGTGTGTGTCGTGGTTTCTGCCATGGGCCACACGACAGACGAACTCGTCGACCTGGCAGCGCAGATGTCATCAGACCCACCCCAGCGTGAGCTGGACATGCTGCTCACCGCAGGCGAGCGGATCTCGATGGCGCTGCTATCGATGGCGATCCATGAGCTGGGCCGGGACGCCATCTCTCTCACCGGCTCTCAGGCCGGGATCGTGACCGATACCAAGCACGGGAAGGCTCGGATCGTCGAGGTCCGGGCCGAGCGCGTGAGAGAAGCGCTCGAGGCCGAACGGATCGTGATCGTCGCCGGCTTCCAAGGGGTGTCCACCGAATTCGATGTCACGACGCTCGGCCGGGGGGGTTCGGATACCACTGCGGTTGCCTTGGCAGCCGCGCTGGAGGCCGACGTCTGCGAGATCTATACGGATGTCGACGGGATATTCACTGCAGACCCGAGGATCGTCCCGGATGCCCGCAAGCTCCACGCGGTGTCCTACGAAGAGATGCTCGAGCTGTCCGCCAGCGGGGCAAAGGTCTTGATGCTTCGCTCGGTCGAATACGCTCGGAACCATGGAGTCCTGATCCATGTCCGGTCCTCGTTCTCCGAGCAGGAAGGCACATGGATAGGAGAGGAGGACGAGCGCATGGAGCAGGCGATCATCTCAGGGATCGCCCACGACACCTCTGAAGCGAAGGTCACCGTGCTGGGCGTTCCCGACCAGCCCGGTATCGCAGCGCGCGTCTTCCGGCCTCTCGCGATAGCGGAGGCCAATGTCGACATGATCGTTCAGAATGTCTCGGCCGAGGGCAAAACAGACATCTCCTTCACCCTTCCCAAAGACGATCTCAAGAGGCTCGCTCCCATCCTCGACGCCATCCGGGTGGACGTCGGTGCGGTCGACATCGTGACCGATCCCGATGTGGGCAAGGTCTCGTTGGTCGGCGCGGGGATGAAGAGCCATCCTGGGGTTGCCGCCGACATGTTTGTGGCGCTCGCTGCGGAGAAGATCAACATCAAAGTCATCTCGACATCCTCGATCCGCATCTCATGCCTCGTGCGGTCCGATGAGGTCGAGCGAGCGGTCAGGGCGCTGCACAAGAGTTTCGCCCTCCCGGAAGAAGCTCTTCTGCGCGAGGAGCATCCAGATACCGTCACCGATCGCATCAGAGCCGTGCGCGAGGTCGGATCATGAGACTGGCCCTCGTCGGTGCCACGGGAGCGGTGGGCACGGTCATCCTCTCCATCCTGGAGGAGCGTGGTTTCAAGGTCGACGAGCTCATCCCGATCGCGTCGCCCCGCTCGGCGGGTCGCAAACTCTTCTGGCGCGGTGGGACCGTTGCGGTTCGAGCGATCTCGCCCGAGGTCTTCGACGGCGTCGACATCGCGTTGTTCGATGTCCCCGACGAGCTGTCGCTCGAATGGGCCCCGATCGCCGCAGCCAGAGGCGCCGTGGTCATCGACAACTCGGCAGCGTGGCGGATGGATCCTGATGTCCCGCTCGTCGTGCCCGAGATAAACCCCCACGCGGCAGGAACACGACCTAAAGGCATCATCGCCAGTCCGAACTGCACCACCCTGGCCATGATCGTGCCTCTCGCGGCTCTGCACCGTGTGGCGGGATTGCGGCGCGTGATCGCAAGCTCGTATCAGGCCGCGTCGGGTTCCGGGAAGGGTGGCATCGACGAACTCTTGGATCAAGTCGATCTGGTGACGAAGGACCGCGAGGTTGCTCAGTCCGGGCTCACCCGTGAGCTCATCGAGGCGGGGGACATCTTCAGTCATCCCATCGCGATGAACGTGATCCCTCAGTGCGGCTCGTTCAAAGAAGGTGGATTCACCAGCGAGGAGCTCAAGCTTTGTTTTGAGACGCGGAAGATCATGGACCTGCCCGATCTCGCGGTGACTGCGACGTGTGTGCGGGTCCCGGTGGTGACAGGGCACGGTGTGGCTGTTCACGCCGAGTTCGACAGACCGCTCAGCGTCGAGGAGGCACAAGACATCCTTCGCTCTGCCCCCGGTACCGAGGTTGTCGACGACCCCGGGACATCCGCCTTCCCCACCCCTCTGGAGGCCGCCGGCCGCGACGCGTGCTACGTCGGACGGATCCGTAAGGATCCCTTTGACCCCAATGCCCTAGAGATGTTCTGTGTCTCGGACAACCTCCGCAAGGGAGCCGCGCTCAACACCGTGCAGGTGGCCGAGTTACTCCAGGCGTGAGCGACATACCCCCGCTCCTTGACGACCTCGGCTTCGGCCGTCTCTTTGATTCGATCCGCGACGCGGTCATCGTCGCGGAAGCCGCGTCGGAGCAGATCGT
>JBKJYP010000178.1:0-2613 GCA_046715695.1 Actinomycetota bacterium
CACCTTCGCTTGGCTCGCGGTCTTCACTTGGTGGTCGGGGATCGCATGGTTGAAGAATTCCGGAGTCTTCATCTAGCGCTAGCCGCCGAACTCAGCGGTTGCACCGGACGCGAACCGCTGGTTTACTGTGTTCCTAGAGCCTCGGTCTCGGCGCGCGGTTCGCGCCGGTGAACCGCAGGCCGTTAGGCCGCTGATTTATGGCGCTCAGTCTGGGCGAAAACGCGGCAGCTTTTCGCAGGAGTAGAACGAATGAATGCAACCAACCGACTTGCTCGGCCTTCATCGCTCGCCAAGGTGATGCTGGTGCTCGCAATGGCGATTGCCGGATGCACCGCGTCCTCACCACCCAAGGGTGCTGTAGCGCCTGTTGAACCGATCTCCGCAACCGCGCGGGATCCGCTGGCAGATCAGCGGGCGTTTTTCGAGAACCTGCGCGCACTCTGCGGCCAGACCTTCGGCGGCCGAACCATTCTCGCGCCCGTGACAGACCGGACTTTCGAACCGGCACGGCTCTACATGGTTGTCAAAGACTGCGAAGGCGACGAGATCAGGATTCCGTTCATCGTCGGCGAGGACGCCTCAAGGACCTGGGTCTTTCAGATGCGCAAGGATGGTTTGAGATTCTTCCACGAGCACATGCGGCCGGACGGTACCGAACATGAGCGCTCCGGGTTCGGCGGGGACGCCACTCAAGACGGCTCGCCGGTGTTCCAAAGCTTTCCAGACTTCGAGGCCAAGGCGGACACGCTTCTCTCCGAGCGCCGGATTTGGCGGCTGCGGTTGGATACCGACCACGGGTTGTTCGTTTATCACCTGGACCGGGGAAACCTCCCCCTGTACCGACTGGCCTTCCACATGGGCACTGCGTCACCGCCATTCGAGCGAACACTCGACGCTACCGGACCGCCTAACTAGGCGGTGCAGCCGACGGCAACCGCGCCACCATTCTCGTAGGCTGCTACTCTATCGCGTGCGGTTGCCGCGGCTGAGCGGCATGCCGTTGGGCAGACCCAACCGCTGCGCGTCAAAACGATTGTTAGCCAACCCCCGACTCGCCAAGCGTGCCGTAAGCTATGGCGCGGTGCCGCTCCCGAGTGCGAAGCTGTGTCAGCGTGACCTACAATGATCGGGTTTGTTGCTTTTCTCTGCGTGATCGCTCTCGCCTGCCCCGTGATCATCATGGAGGTCTGGGTGAGGCGCCATGCCCGCGAATACTGCGCTGACCGCGACAACCCCGAAGATACGAAAATCCGGTTCAGACAGCGGCGAAAGGGTGCATTTCTATACGCCGCGCTCAGCATCCCGTGCGTCGTAGCACCACTTGCACTCGTGAAATCGGGGGATGTGAAAATCCTTGGAGTCGCCGCGGCGTTCGCCGTCGCCATTGTGATCTTTGGGATCGTTTATCGCTGTCCGATCTGCTACACGGTTCCCATGGACGGTGATGGCTGGATTTTGAATCCAACTACCTGTCAGGGATGCGGCGCACCTCTCACCGGCGATTGATTTCCGATGGCAATCCGCGCTTCACGTCGCGGGCACCAGACTGCGGCGCGAACTCCACGCCGGTGAGCTCCTCGGAAGTTGCGCTCGATCTTCCGCTGGCAACGGCAGCGCGTCCTCGAGTAGGCGGCTTGCGTGTTTCGTCATCGGGCAAAATCTGCATCCGGGCTGCCCAACCCCGCTGAAGCGCCTGCGGCATCTTGAACTTGCACGGCGGCACGGCGGCCGCAGGTCGCGTTGTCATCAAATGTCGGCAGCCGCCGTGCCGCTCTGCCGCTGGCTCGTGAAGCCGCTCGCAGCTGAACGCGTGATACGTTAGGCGTCCGGAGCTATGCCGAAATGGAATCACTATTCGCCAGGAAGCGCTGTGGAAGGGGAGCTGGTCTGCGCGCGCTGGCAGCGTACTGATCGCATGACGCGGTTACCCTCTGCCTACTGCATCCTTCTCTTCCTCATGCTTGCCGCGCACTGCTCGAATCGTGACGAGGTAATGCAGTACGCGACCGCGCACGCGGCGAGCCTCGTCGAATCCACGCGCCCGTTGTGGGCGAAATATAGTGCCTCCCCAGCCGACATCCCGGAGTCCGAATACCCTCCGGACGTTCGGGCACTAAACCCCGATCTCGTCACGGCCGGTAAGGCAGGCGTGGCGCTCTACATCAAAACCAGCGCTGTGCACGTCACAGGGATCTTCATTCGTTACGATCCATCCTTCCCCACGCCGAGCGCCGCGCCGCCCGATTCCGACGAGATGACCTACCGGCGCCTAGGCGATGACGTGTTCTGGTTCTCAAGACCCAGGTGACCGGTGCAGCTGGGCGCGCAGTGCGGCGGCCAGGCCACGGGCCCACAACCGTAGAACGCGCCAAGCCGTTCATCAAGAATGCGGATTTTGAGAGAGCGAAACTTTCGCCGAAGTATCTCGCCGGAGCCTCATAGTCGGCGCGTCGACCTCCGCGGCGCCTAACTCGGCGGTGGAGCGGACTTCGGCCCAGTGTCTGATACGCTTACTGCACGTTCCTCGCGTGGGCCGAAGCCGCTCACCTTGGAACGTTGGGCAGTCGATATCGCGCACGGAGAAACAACCATGGTTCCTCGAAGATTGATTCG
>JBKJYP010000179.1:0-4246 GCA_046715695.1 Actinomycetota bacterium
GCCTTGCCGTGGGGCTCGTCGGCCTTGCCGTGGGGCTCGGCCTGCTTATCTGCCTTCTTGTCCTGGCCCGGGGGCGGATCCTTGGGCTCGGCGAAGGCGGAACCGGCGAACAGGGTCGCTAGAAGAAGCGGAACGATGGTCGTGCGGATGATCCTCATGGACACTTCTCCTCCCTGATGGCACTGGGTGGCCGTTCCACTACGGGCCGCGTTGAGGTGCTTTTCCCGCCTTTTCCCGAAATAAACCGAAATATGTGGTGATGTCTAGCCGAGTTGGGCGGCTCCGGGACGGCCATGGCACTGCTTGTATTTCTTGCCGCTGCCGCAGGGGCAGGGGGCGTTGCGAGGGATCTTGTCGGACCGCGCCTGCACCACACCGGAACTCTGAGGCATGTCTTCGTCCATGTCGCCGCCGCCGGCCTGGGCTGCGGCTTGAGCTGCTCCGGCTTGCGCGAGGGGGATCTGCCGGCGCTCTTCTCGCATCCTCTGGGGGCGCTGCGCCTGGTCCTGCCGCACGGCTTCGACGTGGAACACATAGCGCACGAAGTCTTCCTTGATGGCCTCCTGCATCTGCAGGAACATGTCGTAACCCTCGCGCTGGTACTCGACGAGCGGGTCCTTCTGCGCCATCGCGCGCAGCCCGATGCCCTCCTGGAGATAATCCATCTCGTAGAGGTGCTCGCGCCAGCGATTGTCTATGACGGAGAGGAGGACGAGGCGCTCTATCTCTCTAAGCGCCTCCGTACCCATCTCTTCCTCGCGAGCCTGGTAGACGTTCCCACCCTCCTCGAGGAATGCTTCGAGAACCTCCTGGGGCGTAGCTCGCTCCTGATCGAAATCGCCGGCCTTCAGATCGGTTGGGTAGATCTCGCGCACCCGAGTGACGAGTCCTTCCCAGTCCCACTCCTCAGGAGAGATCTCGGGGTTGGTGAACTCACCGACGGCTCCTGAGATCACTTGCGTGATCAATTCGAGAGCTTCGTCGTGGATGTCCTCGCCTTGGAGGATGCTTCGTCGCTCGTCGTAGATGATGTGGCGTTGCTTGTCCATGACCTCGTCGTACTTGAGGACATTCTTGCGGATCTCGAAGTTCATGGCCTCGACCTGAGTCTGCGCACGCTCGATCGCGCGCGAAACCATCTTGGCCTCGATCGGGACGTCGGCGGGGATCTTGAGGCGCTCCATGATGGACGCGATCTTGTCGGACGCGAAGAGACGCATGAGGTCGTCTTCGAGGGACAGGTAGAAACGGCTCTCGCCAGGGTCTCCCTGCCGGCCGGAACGTCCACGCAACTGGTTGTCGATGCGTCTCGACTCGTGGCGCTCGGTTCCGAGCACGTACAGACCGCCGGCCGCCACAACTTGCTCGCGCTCGACCGCCGTCTGTTGCTTGAACTTCTCGAGGAGGGGTTCGAACATCTCCTCGTAACGCTGCTTGTCGTCGGGGTCGTACTCCTCGAGGAGGTAAGCGTCGTTGTCCCAACCGGCGGCGGTCATCTCGGCGCGCGCCATACCTTCGGCGTTACCTCCCAGGATGATGTCGACCCCTCGGCCGGCCATGTTCGTTGCGACGGTTATCGCTTGCAGCCGCCCGGCTTGAGCGACGATCGATGCTTCCTTCTCGTGGTGCTTCGCGTTGAGAACCGTGTGGGGGATGCCCCTCTTCTCGAGGATCCGGGATAGCAGCTCGGACTTCTCGATCGACACGGTGCCGATGAGGACGGGCTGGCCCTTCTTGTGGCGCTCCGCCAGGTCGTCGGCGACGGCGCCCCACTTGGCATCCGACGTCTTGTAGATCAGATCCTGTTCGTCGGCGCGGATCATCGAACGGTTCGTGGGGATCGGCGCGACCTCGAGCTTGTAGATGTGACCGAACTCAGCAGCCTCTGTCGAGGCTGTACCCGTCATCCCCGACAGCTTGCTGTACATCCGGAAGTAGTTCTGCAACGTCACGGTCGCGAGGGTCTGGTTCTCCTCTTTGATCCGGACGTTCTCCTTGGCCTCGATAGCCTGGTGGAGACCCTCGGAGTACCGACGTCCCGGAAGGATGCGTCCGGTGAACTCATCGACGATAAGGACCTCGCCGTCTTTGACGACGTATTCGACATCCTTCTTGTTGAGCTCCTTCGCCTTGAGCGCAGCCTGCAGTTGGTGGACCAGGTCGACGTTCACGTGGTCGTAGAGGTTCTCGACACCAAGGATCTCTTCGACCTTGGCGACGCCTTCCTCGCTGATCCCGATGGTCCGCTTCTTCTCGTCAAGCTCGTAGTGGACATCCACCATCAGTCTCGGGGCGATGCGCGCGAACTGCTGGTACCACTTGGTCGACTCTTGGATCGCACCCGAGATGATCAACGGCGTGCGGGCCTCGTCGATGAGGATCGAGTCGACCTCGTCGACGACGGCGAAGCCGTGGCCGCGCTGCACCATCCGTTCGCGATCTGTGACCATGTTGTCCCGCAGGTAGTCGAAACCGAACTCGTTGTTCGTCCCGTAGGTGATGTCGGCCGCATAGGCGGGCCGGCGCTCGCTGGGGTCCTGCTGGGACTGGATGAGCCCGGTGTTCAGATGCAGGAAGCGGTAGACCTGGCCCATCCACTCGGAGTCTCGCTTGGCGAGGTAATCGTTCACCGTGACGACATGGACACCCTCGCCCGTAAGGGCGTTGAGATAGACGGCGAGGGTGGCTGTGAGGGTCTTGCCCTCACCGGTCTTCATCTCGGCGATCCAACCCCGGTTCAGAGCGGCGCCCCCCATCAGCTGCACATCGAAGTGCCGCTGCCCGATCACCCTCGATGCCGCCTCCCGGACCGTCGCGAAAGCCTCCGGCAGTAGCGCTTCGAGGTCTTCGCCTCTGTCGAGGCGCGATCTGAACTCGGCCGTGCGGCCGGCCAGACCCTCATCCGACAGCTTCTTGACCTCGTCCTCGAGGGCGTTGATAGGGGCGACCAAGGCCTCGAGGACCTTCAGCTTCTTGCTCTCGCCGGCGCTCAGAACCTTCTTCCAGATGCTCATGCCTCCCATTATCGGCGAATGAGGCTCCTCGCCACACACCGATACGCTTGAGCCGAAGTGAGAAAGACCAGTTGGCTTAGAGAGCCCTACCTGCGATGGCCCGTCCGGGCGACCGCCATCGCCGTCATCGGTCCTGGGCTGGTCACCCTCCTGGCGGCGTTGCCGGGCCCGATCCCCACTGAGGTTGCCGCCCTCCTCTACATCCCGGCGGTCGTGATCGCAGCCGCGGTCGGTGGACCGATCTCCGGTCTGGGCGCTGCCCTTCTGTCCTTCCAGGCCATGAACTACTACTTCACAACGCCCGTCTACAACTTCGGCATCAATAACACCGACCTCGTGGTCCTCACGGTGTTCATGGTCGTCGCCATCGCGATCGGCATGCTCGTCGCAGCCACCATCTCCGGGCGAAGCCGTGTCGAGAAGAAGGAGATGGAAGCCCGTGTCCTCAACCAACTCGCCACCCGGCTGTTGTCGGGCGAGGCGGTCGAGGACGTGCTCAGGCGCTTCGCCGGATCTCTCGTCGAGATGTTCCGGCTGGCTCGTTGCGAGATCGTGACCGACGTTACCCAAGGTCCGATCGTCGCCGCCGTGAACGGGTCCGAGCCCGGCTCACAAAGTCAGGTCTTCACCGCTCCCCTCGTCGCGAAGGGACGTGAGATCGGCAAACTCGAGGTCGAAGCCGAAGCCGGCCGAGCTCCTCTCGATCGTGACGAGCGCGATGTGATGCGCGCTTTCGCCGGGCAGATGGCCCTCGCTCTCGAAGGGATGCGCCTCAGCGACGAGGTCCGCGGGGCTCGTTTGGATGCCGAAGCGAACCGGTTGCGAGCAACCTTGTTCTCTTCCGTGACACATGACCTCCGAACGCCCCTGTCGTCGATCACCGCTTCGGTCACGAGCTTGTTGGACGGCGAAGACTTCTCACCCAGCGCGAAGCAAGAGCATCTCCAGATGATCAAGGATGAGGCAGAGAGGCTCAATCGCTTGGTCGCGAACCTGCTCGACATGTCACGCATGCGAGCCGGCGTCCTGGTTCCCAGGAAGACCCCGGCCGCGATCGACGAGGTCATCGAGAGTGTTCTCAAGAGGCTGAAGCCGAGGCTCACCGATCGATACGTGAAGCTCCTGTTGCAGGACAACCTCCCGGAAGTCCCGATGGACGTCGTCCAGATCGATCAGGTCATCTCGAATCTGCTCGAGAACGCGATCAAGTTCAGCCCCCCAGGTTCTCCACT
>JBKJYP010000180.1:0-5317 GCA_046715695.1 Actinomycetota bacterium
GTAGATCGTGACGGCCAGCGTTCGAGGGATGGGCGTAGCGGTCATGACGAGGATGTCGGGCTCCCCCCCCGCCCCCTTCTCCCGCCGCGCCTTGCGTTGGTGCACGCCGAAACGATGCTGCTCGTCGACAACGGCAACGCCCAGCCGGGCGAACTCGACGGATTCCTGGATCAGCGCGTGGGTGCCAATGAGGATGTCGGCCTCTCCCGACGCGACATCGGCCAAGATCTTCGAGCGCGCGGCCGCTGGGGTCGAGCCCGTGAGCAACCGAACCACCGGACGGCGCGACACCGACGCGAAGAGGTTGGTCGCTTCGGCTTCCCCGAAAGCACGGCCCAACAATTGGTCCACGGTGAGGTGATGCTGTTCGGCCAGCACCTCGGTGGGGGCCATGAACGCCGCTTGGGATCCCCCACCCACGGCGATGAGGCATGCGTAAAGCGCAACCACCGTCTTCCCAGACCCCACCTCGCCCTCGAGCAACCGATGCATCGGATGGGCCTTGTTCATGTCGGCCGCGACCTCTTCGACAGCGACACGCTGCGCTCCCGTGAGGGTGAATGGCAATGCCTCGACGAAGCTCTCGGCCAGCGAGTCCTGTGCCGGTAGTTGATGGGCGATGCCCTGAACCGTCCGCTCGAGCTTCCGCTTCCGATACAGCAGACCCAATTGCAGCGTTAGCAGCTCGTCGATCACCAAGCGCTTCCTGGCGGCGAGCACGTCTTGCTTGTCGTCGGGGAAATGGATCGAACGAAGCGCGTCACCTCTGCTCATCAATCCGAGGCGGTGCACGATCTCGGGGGGGATCGGATCGAGTATCTGAGGATGGCTCTTGAGGGCATCCCACATCAGCCGCCGCAGCTGGTCACTGGTGAGCTCTGCGGTGGCCGGATAGATCGGGATGATGCGTCCCACGTTGAACGGCTCTTTGCCGGTGCGGACGGGCTCGAACCGAGGCGCGGTCATCTGGACCTTTCCCCGGTAGGTGGTGATCCGCCCGTAGAAGAAGGCTTCGGTCCCGACCGACAGGGCTCTCGCAACCCAATCCTGGTTGAACCACGTGACCTTCAGGCGCCCGGTCTCATCGCCGATCTCGGCGGTGATCATCCTCATCGGCTTGCCGCTCTTGGTCCGCTTCCTGAGCGCGACCGGCGGGCCGACCTTCAGCACCTTGGCGAGGACCTGGATATCCCCCTCCGCCGAGCGAGGATCCTGCATCAGCTCCCGGACGCTTCGGAGCTGGGTCCGGTCGACGTGGTAGCGGGGGTAGTGCTGGAGAAGGTCCTGAACCGAGGCCAGGCCGAGCTTCTCGAGGCCCACCCGGGCGCGATCGGGCGCCTTGAGGGCCACCATCCGCCCCGGCGAGGCGAACAGCTCGAGCCCTTTGGGAAGCGCCGCTACGGTCTCAGCCATTGCCCTAGAGGCTAATAGTCATAGGGGTCAGGGCTGGGCATTCCTTTTGCTAGACTCCTCCCCCTTATGTCCTCTGTATGTGATGTGTGCGGCAAGACCCCTGGGTTCGGGAACAACATCTCCCACTCCCACAGGCGTACGCGCCGTCGCTGGAACCCGAACATCCAGCGGATGCGTGCGGTGGTGGGCGGCACCCCCAAGCGGGTCAACATCTGCACCAAGTGCCTCAAAGCCAACAAGATCTCGCGCGTCTAGTCGCACCTCCTCCCAAGGCCCCTCTCCGGAGGCCCCCTCCCATCAGGACATGAACCCCAAAGAGCTGGCCGCCCAGGCCAAACTCAAGGTCGAGAAGGCCCGCTCCCGCTCCTCCGTGGTGGATGTCGCGGTGCGGAGCTTCAAGAGGTTCTCCGAGGATGACGGCGGCCCGTATGCAGCCTCGCTGACCTATTACATCTTCTTCTCGATCTTCCCCTTGCTGCTGTTCTCCGCCTCCGTGCTGGGGTACCTCACATTCGGCAATGAGGCACTGCGCTCGGATCTCATCAACAAGGGGGTCGATGCGATCCCGGTGATCCGGGACGCGCTCAAGCCGGGAGGGCTCGACTTCATCCAGGAGCGTCGCGGGACGCTTGCGCTGACCGGTTTCGCGATGACGCTCTACGCCGGGACCGGGGCGGTTCTCGCCCTGCAACATGCCCTCAATCGGATCCACCGGGTTCAGGACGAGGGCACCTTCATCCAGAAGAGGGTCCGGGCGGTCAAGTGGCTCACGATCATCGGGGGCGCCGGGGTGCTGTCGCTGGGTGTCAGTACCGGCGGCAGCCTCATAGCCTCGGCAACAGGCGGTGGCGACATCGTCATCCTGTTGGTGTCCTCCGCTGGTGGCATCGCCATCAGCTTCTTGGTCTTCGTCTCCGCTTTCACGGTTCTCCCTCAGACCCACATCGGGTGGCGCGAGGCTGTCCCGGGGGCGCTGATCGCGGCGGTCGCGTTCGAGATCCTCAAGATCGGGGGGACCTGGTACCTGGCCCGGGGAGAGACCGCCAGGAACGACACCTTCGGCACTTTCGCCGCCTCGGCGGCCCTTCTCGTTGCCGCATATCTGATCTCCCAGGTCTCTCTGCTGTCGGCCGAGGTCAATGCCGCGCTTGCGGAACGGAGAGCCACCAGGCAATCTCTTTCGGAAAGAGTCGATCGTCTCGACGATCGACCAGAGCAAGAGGGAACGGGATGAGCGAGCAACCACCATCGACGGACGACCTCTACAGGGGCAACGGCCACGCTGACAAGAGCGCGGGTCAGCTCATGAAAGAGGTGAGCGAGGACATCTCGAGCCTCATCCGCCAGGAGGTCCAGCTCGCCAAGCAGGAGGTCGGCGAGGCCGTCTCGGCCAAGATCAAGGGGGCCGTGATCATCGCGATAGCGGCGACCCTCGGCTTCTTCGCATTGATCTTCATGTTGCTGGCGATCCGGGACGGCTTCGACACGTTCCTTTGGACATGGCTCTCCGACATCATCACTGCGGTGATCCTCCTGGCCCTGGGGGCCGCGGGCGCCATGTTCGCCCGCAAGAAGCTCGCCACTCCGATCTCGACGGAGCTCACCAAGGAAAGCATCAAAGAAGATGTGGAATTGATCAAGACGATGGGAAGGCGTTAGGCATGGGTACTCAAGACACGCTCAACGAGATCGAAGCCACTCGCGATGACCTCGCCCGCAAGGTCGACCAGTTGGTCGACCGGGCCAAGGTCGAAGCCGGCGAGGTCGGCAAGAAGCTCGCCATCGCGGCCCTAGCGATCGCCGGCCTGATGATCGTGGGCCTGATTGCCAAACGCCGCATCCGCTAGAACAATTACCGGCGGAGGTTCCAGCCCGGGTTGACCGGCCCTACACCTTTCCCTATCCGTAGAGGCCGTTCGATCGCGCCCGTGATGAATTGTTTCGCCGCACCGATCGCCGTCTGGGTGTCATCGCCGCGTGCGAGGTGCGCGGCGATCGCAGCCGAAAGGGTGCAGCCGGTCCCGTGGGTGTCGGAGGTGTCGAACCGGGGGCCCTCTAGCTCGGTGATCTCGAGCCCGTCGTAAAGGACGTCGACGGCTTGGTCATCACCGAGATGACCGCCTTTGATCAAGACGTAGCGAGGCCCGAACTCGTGCAGGTGCTTCGCCGCTTCGACCATCCCGTCGCGATCGACGATCTCGTCTTTGCCGGCGAGGGCAGCGGCCTCATGGAGATTGGGTGTCACCACCTCCGCGAGAGGGAAGAGCACGTTTCGCATCGCGTTGACCGCGTCTCCGGTCAGAAGTGTGTCTCCGTGTTTGGAAACGAAGACCGGATCGACCACGAGCTTGGCGATGCCGAACTCGGAGATCGCTCCCGCTACAGCCTCGACGATCGCGGCGGAGGCCAGCATCCCGGTCTTCGCCGCATCGACCCCGATATCGGATGCGACAGCCCTGATCTGCTCGACGACGAAGTCTGGCTCAACGGTCGAGATCCCGGTCACCCCGACGGTGTTCTGGGCGGTCAGAGCGGTTATGGCGCTCATCCCGTGGCAACCGAGTGCGAAGAATGTCTTGAGGTCCGCCTGGATCCCGGCCCCCCCACCCGAGTCCGATCCCGCGATCGTCAGAGCGCGAGGGATGTTCTCTACCGGCCGCGCAAGTGCTCCCACGCGCCTTCCTTCCATCTTTCGAGATCGCTATCGCCGAGTTTGCGGCCGCCCTCGACCGCGGTCACGGTCCCGATCGGCGTGACGGGAGCCGCTAACGTAGACATCTCTGTCTCCGCGTCGAACATCGCTTTCGGGGGCATGGTGAACAGCAATTCGAAATCCTCACCGCCCATGACGGCAAGGTCGAAGGGATCGGCGCCGGCGATCATGTCCGACATGGTCTCGAGCCCGGCTTCGATGGGGATCAACCCCGACTCGATGATGCAGCCGGTCCCACTGGCATCCATGAGGCGCGACAGGTCGACCACGAGCCCATCGGATATATCCATCATGGCCGAAGCCCCGAGCTCGGCGAGTTTGCGTCCTTCGTCGAGCCTCGCCTGAGGGCGGAGCTGGCGCTTCACGAACCTCTCCATGATCCCGGTCTTCGGTGCACCGGCTTGGAGGACACGGAGTCCTGCTGCGGCACCACCGAGGCTTCCGGTGACGCAGATGACGTCGCCCGGTGACGCTTGCCCTCGTGTGATCACGGGACCGGACGAGGAACCGAGTAGAGCAACGGTGATCACGAGCTCGCTGCCTGCGCTGATGTCGCCACCGACGATGTCGGTCGAATATCGCTCACCTGCCTCGATCAACCCGTCGAGGATCCCGTCGACCAGCTCGACATCCGTCAGAGGCGAAAGCGCCAGTGATACGACGGCACACGACGGTTCGCCCCCCATCGCCGCCACATCGGAGACGCTCGATACGAGCGCCTTCCATCCCAGATCGGCCCCCGTGCAATAGGAGAGATCGAAGTCGATCCCGGAAACAAGGGTGTCGGTCGTGAACAACAGTGTTGAACCGGGGGTCGTGATGACGGCGGCGTCATCCCCGCTCCAGGTCTGACCCGGCGGTGCCGTACCCAGGCGAGCGATGATCCGCTCGACGAGCGCCGCCTCACCTAGTTCCGATACTTTGTTCTTTGTCATCGCAACTTGTGTCCGCCCGCTAGAAAGGGTCCGCCGATGGGAGTCTTCAATACGATAGAGCTAACCGGCGTCTCTGCGGATAGCTGGAACCACGCGGCCCAGGAAGCCCTTCGAGAAGCCTCCCGGACGATCAGAGGCATCACCAAGATCCAGGTCGCCGGCACATCGGCGATCGTCGACGAGGGCGTCATCGTCGAGTACCACACGGAAGTCAAGATCTTCTTCCGGGTAGAGACGTAAGAGACCGGAACTAGAC
>JBKJYP010000181.1:0-9494 GCA_046715695.1 Actinomycetota bacterium
GGCTGGGGCTGTCGTGCCGGGTGACCATCCTCGATGGGCCCGACGCCCCCGAGCTGAACCTCGCGCTGTACAGGACCATCGCCAAAGAGCCTGATGACGTGAAGGAGTACCTCGAGGCCATGGTCAAGGAGGAGCGGATCATCTACGAATTCGAGATCCTGAGGTCCTACGGCGAGTTCTGATGAGGGCCACTAGGTGAGCGGGACGGCAACAGAAGGTCCGTCGATCGAGTCGTACAAGCGGCTCGCCGGGATATTCCACGACGTCTTGTCTTCACAGGACCTCGACACCGTTCTCGAGCGGATCGCCGACACGCTCACCGAGCTGATCCCCTACGACACGCTGACGATCTATACCGCGGACGAGAAGCAGCGGATGCTCGTGCCGATCCTGGCTCGCGACCCATGGGAAGCCGAGGAGATCCTCAACAGCCCCGGAGCGTTCGGGGAAGGCCTGAGCGGCTGGGCCGCCGAGCACAGAGAACCTGTACTCGCGAACGACGCGCACAACGATCCCCGCAGCAAGTTGATCGAGGGCACCGAGCTGAGTCCCGAGTCGATGATCGCGGTGCCACTGCTTGCCCGAGGCGCGATCGTCGGTGTGCTCGTCATCTACCGGCTCGGCGATGGCGCTCGTTTCTCCCAAGAAGAGTTCACGCTCGCCTGCTTGTTCGGTGATGCAGCCTCGCTCGCGATCGACAATGCGCAAGTCAGGGCTTTCCTGGAGCATCAGGCCCAGACGGACGCATTGACGGGCGCCTACAACCACCGCTTCTTCCAAGAGCGGTTGCGTTCCGAGCTCAACCGCGCCAGCCGCTCGCACGATTCCGTAGGTCTCCTGATGTTCGATATCGACGACTTCAAGCGGTTGAACGACGCCTTCGGGCATCAGCTCGGGGACCAGGTATTGATCGCGATGGCCGACATGCTCCGCAAGACGATCCGAGCCTCCGACGTCCTCTGTCGCCTGGGTGGTGAGGAGTTCGCGGTGATCATGCCCTCATGCGATGCCGGCGCGGCTCTGGGACTTGCCACGCGGATAGCGGCTGATCTCGCCGAGCTTGACTTCGCGCCGGCCGGGGCGGTCACCGTGTCCATCGGGATCGCGCAAGGACCCGAGCACGCGATGAACCCCAGGGAGCTGTTGCACTGCGCCGAGGCAGCCATGATGACTGCGAAAGCGCGAGGCAAGAACCGGATCGTCCTGTTCGATGAAGGCGCGACGGAGCGGCCAGACGTAGATGCGTCGCACGATGTGCGCTCGATCGCGCATATGAAGATGCTCCAGAGCTTGTCGGGCAAGTTGAACCGCCTGAATGACGTCAAGCAGATCGGCCGCACGATCGGCACCGAGCTCCGGACGTTGATCGACTATCACAACTGCCGTATCTACGCCGTGCACGACGGCATATGTGTGCCCATCGCGTTCATGGGGGAGTGGGCCGCCGAAGACGAAGGGGAGACGGCCGATCTCGTCCAGGTCATGCCGATCAAGGTGGGCGAAGGGATCACGGGCCGGGTCGCTGCGACCAGACGTCCGCTGCTCATCCCGAACGCGCTCGAGTGCGACTTCGCCATCCAGCTCCCCGGCACCGTGTCGATCGAAGAGTCCCTATTGGCCGTCCCGCTGATCTTCGGCCACCGTTGTATCGGTGTGATCATCCTCTCCAAGCTCGGGATCAACGGATTCGATCAAGACGACATGCGCTTGATGGAGATCCTGGCGGGGAACGCTTCTGTTGCCCTCGAGAACGCTCGGTTGTACGAGCAGCGGGGGCGCGACATCGACAACGCCAGAGCGCTTCTCGAGGCGGCGGCGATGATGAATACGCCCTCGTCATTCGAAGCCATCGCCGAGATCGCCGTGACTCAAGCAGCGAAGATCCTGGGAGCCACCCAGACTTCCCTGTGGATGGAAGACGACGAGATGGACACCTTCCGTTGTGTCGCCCACCATGGGTATGCCGACGACCCCACGATCGCACCCATCCTTTACTCGGTGCTGGACAGGAGCGCAGCCGAGCTCTTCTTCAAAGACCGAACTGAGCCCTACGTCCTATCCCCCGAGGAAGGTGACAGGTTCTTCGCGCCGCCGTCCGGCGTCGTTTCCCGTACGGTCGTGGTCGCGCCACTGCCGACCCAAGAGGGAGCTTCGGGGTGGATGATCGTTCGCCAGCCTGACGAGAACCCTTACTTCTTCGACACGGTCAGGCTGGCGCTGCTGGCGGCTTTCGCGTATCAAGCGGCGGTCGTGCTCGAGAAGGCCGTGATCTCGAGACGTCAGAAGGAAGACGCAGACATCGCGAGCTCGTTGCTCCAGTTCTCACACGGCCTCGCGACCAGCTCGAACCTAGACGAGGTCCTTGCGAGCGTCGTCGAGGTTGCGGCTAGGACATTGGGCGGCCTCAAGGCCTCCGTGTGGCTACAGGAAGCTGACACCGGCGAGCTCGTCTGTGAAGCCCAGCACGGCCATGACGAGAAGGAGCTGGAGCGTCTCGTGGCAGCTCGCTTCAACGACCAGATGGCCAAGAGCTTCCTGGATCGAGAATGGCCTTTCGTGATGAGGCCATCGGATATGGCCGGTATGCCGCAGACACATGGGTCGGGCCAAGAGCGCATCTATGCGGTGGCGCCGCTTAAGCTGGACGGCGGCCGGCTGGGGGCGCTGGTCGCCATGGGCCCGCCCGGCTTCTCTTACTCCGAGAAGAAGATGCGTCTGCTAACCGGGATGGCCCAACAGGCCCGCATCGCGATCAGCAACGCGCTGAGCTTCGAGGTTCTCGAGTCGACATTCATCGCTACGGTCGAGTCTCTGGCTAATGCCCTCGAGGCGAAGGACCAGTACACCTCTGCTCATACGAGGACGATCACCGATCTCTCACTCGAGGTCGGGATCGCGATGGGGATGTCCGCGCCGGAGCTGAAGAAGCTCGAGTTGGCGGCGCTGTTCCACGACATCGGGAAGATAGGCATCCCAACGAACATCCTGTGGAAGCCGGGCCCCCTTGACGCCGAAGAAGAGATCATCATGCAAGGCCACCCCGAGCTCGGTGAGCGGATCCTCGCTCCCATCGATCGGCTGCACGAGGTGAGTCCGATCGTCCGGGCATGTCATGAGCGGTGGGACGGGGGTGGCTATCCGGATGGGAGAGCCGGCGAGGACATACCGCTCGAAGCCAGGATCATCTTCGTCTGCGACGCGTTCGACGCGATGACGACGGACCGTCCCTACCGGGCTCGGCTTCCCCTCGAAGAAGCGTTCAGGCGTCTCGAGCTAGCGGCCGGAACGCAGTTCGATCCGAAGATCGTCGATCTCTTCCTGAAGGTCATGAACGAGTCCACTACACAGGTTTGAACTGTTCGAACGGGTTCCGGCAAGCATCGCAGTAGTAGACCGCCCGGCAAGGAGTAGGTCCGAACAGCATCTCGTTGTGCGTCTCCGTGCTCCCGCAGAACGGACAACGAGCTTTCTCGGGGAGCCGGATGTCGGCGATGAGGATCGGCGCTCCCTCGGCGGGCGGGGCGATGCCGAACGCCTCCAGCTTCGAGCGACCGACCGGGGTGATCCGATCCGGCGTCCATGGCGGATAGAAGGACGTGTCAACGGTCACGCGGAGGATCCCGTCGGTCTGGGAGACAGCGGCAGCAACATCCTTGAGGATGACATCGATGGCGGGGCAGCCCGTGAATGTGGGGAGCACCGTCACGCACGCTTCACCGTCGACAACCGAGACATCGCGGATCATGCCCATGTCCACGACCGAGACGGCAGGGATCTCGGGGTCGGGCACATCCGCCAGCGCGGCCCAGACCAGGTCTTCTAAGTTCACCTCTCCTGCGCGATCGTCGAGACGATCGCTCGTGGTGGTCTTGTTCACCATGTTGCTCCGGGGTGCTCCCGGTACGTGCGGGTCATCACGTCCCAGAGTTCATCGAAGCCTTCTCCGTGTTGTCCGCGGCGACCGCCGCGGCCATCGCTAGGTTGCTCTTCGTGCTCATCTCTTGCAGAGGCCAGCAGGTCGCCGGATGATGATGCAACGAACTCGGCGCGCAGGCCGTCACCGGGCTTGTCGACCTCGAGCCCGAATCGATCGAGGGCCTCGGCCACCCGGGCGGTGAAGATACTTTCCTGTTCGGCCATGGGGACCGGCAGCACACCTTCTTCTAGGGCCTCGGCTTCGCTCTCCACGGGCTCGAATAGACCCGCGGCGTCTCGGATGGCTCCGGCTAGGGCCCCCGTTACCTTGATGCGCCCTTCGAGGGGGCCGGACCCGACCCGCCTCATCCACATGTCTGCATGGAGCAGATGCCATCTCTCTTCGCGGCGCATCTTCGTGGCGAGTTGCGCCAGCGGCTCGTGTGCCGATCCCTCGAGGACCCCGAGACGGATGTCGTCGGCCTCGTCGTAGAGCCAGTGTCGCGCCAGCGTGTAGGCCCAATCCGCGTTAGGCCTTTCACAGATGATCGCGTGTCGGTAGGCGCCGGGCTCCCGTCCGAATGCAAGCCCATCGGCCTCGATGCCCATCACAGCTCCGGCCAGCCTGAAGTAGGCGGCAGCATGTCCGATCTCGTCCTGGGCGATCGAGGAGAAGGCGACGTCTTCTTCGATATGCGGAGCGTGGCCCGTCCATTCGGAATGGCGGTGGCCGATGATCAGCTCGTCATCACCGAGCGCCGTGAGGAGTGAGACCAACGCGTCGGTCATGACTTCTGCCCGGCCTCTTGCGCGCGCGTCTTGGCGCGCACGCGCTTTTCGACGATCTCTCGATAACCCTCCGCGAACCGATATGACTTGTCCGGGGAGACGGTCAGATCGGTGTCGTCGGAGAAGGAGTGGACGTCCGACCTGCGGACCACCCAGATGTGCTCGCCCTCACCTCTCCGCAGGAAGCACTCCTTGGCCATGATCAAAGCCATCTCGGGGTCTGGAGCGGTAACCGTGCCGGCATGCGAGAACGGCTCCTTATGCCCCCCCCGACGAAAGACTTCGAAGATATTCATCGTCGCTCCTCAGGCCGCGTGGTGGGCGGGCTCGGCCAGGGCTTCCCGCACCCACCGGTGGTCCTCGTAGTTGGCCCTTCTCTGCGCCAGCCGGCGTTCCGTCTCCGGCCCGGCGTTGCGCTTGACCGCCTCGAGAGGCTCCCAGTCGATGTCGTCGTCGGAGATCACCCAGTGACCGTCCTCCTCATGGGGAACCGGCGCCGGGAACGTGAAGCCGACCTCGAGGATGCGCGGCACGTAACGATCGAGGAACTCTTGGCGCAGGTCTTCGTTCGTGCGCGTCTTCACCTTCCACTTCAGCAACAGGTCCTTCTCGACGTTGGAGCGGGGGCCGAAGAAGTGGATGATGGCAAGCCACCAACGGTTGAGGGCTTCCTGGAAAAGCTCGCGCTGAGCATCGGTGCCGGCGGCGAGCTCCATCGTGATGTCTTCACCGTGGCGAAGATGCAGCTGCTCTTCCGAACAGATCCTCTTGAGTACCCGTGTGTAGGGCGCGTACGACGAGTCGAGGAGAGCTGCCTGGGTCACCAGAGCCGCTCCGTCGATCAGCCATCCGATGATCGCTACGTCTCCCCAGTGTGCGACCGGATAGTGGAAGACGTTATGGAACTTAGAGCGCCCGTTGACGAGATCGGCGTACATCGCATCTCTGGTCTTCCCGAGGTCCTCGGCCACGCGATACAGCAACTGGGCATGTCCGACCTCGTCCTGGATCTTGGCGCAGAGTGACATCTTCCTCTGCAACGTCGGAGCGCCCGGCAGGCATTCACGCTCGGGGAGTGCCCCCATGATCTCGGAGTTGGCGTGCATCTCGATGAACTTGAGGACGCCTTGGCGGAAGTCATCGGGCATCCAGTCGCCGGCTTCGACCTTGCCGCCCGCGGCGATGTGCTCGTTGAAGCCTTGGAGCTTCTCGTCGTAAGTCATCGTCGTCATCTCGTCTCCAGTCCTAGAAGAACCAGTTCGCAGAATCTCTGTGCTATCTCGTCCGGAGCGAGGTCTCCGCCCGGCCGGTACCACTCGTACATCCAGTTGCCTGCAGAAAGTAGAAGCATCGAGGCGAAGCGGATGTCGGCATCGGTACGGAACTCGCCCGAAGCCACGCCCTCTTCGACAAGGGTCCGAGCCATCGCTTCGTACTGATCGCGCTGAGCACTCACCGCGGCTCGCAGATCGTCGGACAGATAACGCCACTCGTTCAGGAAGACGGTGGCCGCATCCAGGTGCTCGGCGACGGTCTCCATGTGTCCGGTTAGGAAGGTCCGGAGCTTGTCCGCCGATGAAGCATCCATCTCGAGGGCGCGTCGACCGCGGTCCAGGAACCGGCTCGCCCCGTCGTTGACAACCTCCAGGAGAAGCTCTTCCTTGGAGCCGATGTGGGCGTAGAGGGACCCCCGCTGAAGACCGAGCGCGTCCGCGAGGTGTTGCATCGATGTCCCGTGGTAGCCGCGGGCCGAGAAGAGGGTTGCGGCCGCGCGCACGACTTCGCTGCGACGAGTAGATCCGGATCGGGATGGCGCTTGGGCCACTCGAGCTCCTGATGGGTAGGCTAACGAACGGTCGTTAGGTTACCAGACCACCTGGCCCTGAGGCCCCCCTTTATCCTCCAGGCGATGGCTAAGCCGATCCGTACCGACCCTCCCAAGGCGCGCGCTCCCGAGATCCTGCGACGACTGAGGAAGGCATATCCCGCGGCCGGGATCGCCCTGCGGTTCAGCACGCCGCTTGAATGTGTCGTAGCCACGGTGCTCTCGGCTCAGTCGACCGACCTCAAGGTGAACGAGGTCACCGAGATGCTGTTCAAGAAATACCGGAGTCCCCAGGACTACCTGAAGGTCTCGGAAGAGGAGCTCCAAGTGGATATCCATGCCACCGGGTTCTTCCGTCAGAAGACCAAAGCATTGCGAGGACTCGCCCGGGTCCTGATCGATGAGTTCAACGGTGAGGTGCCCCAGACGATCGCCGAGCTCCTGCGTTTGCCCGGTGTGGCCAGGAAGACCGCAAACGTGGTTCAACGCAACTGCTACCCGGGGGCCGCGCTGAAGGATCCCGATGCCGGGATCGCCGTCGACACCCATGTCGGGCGGATCGCAGTGCGACTGGCATTCACCGATCATGGCCCCAAGGACGCGATCAAGGTCGAGACCGACCTGATGGCCCTGTATCCGAAGAAGGACAGCCTCACCGTGACGGATCTGTTCATCGAGCACGGGCGTCAGACGTGCACGGCCAAGGCGCCTCGATGCGAGGACTGCCCCATCGAGGCCCTGTGTCCTTCCAGCCAGGAAGCCGGCCTGCCGGATCTGTACCGCGTCCGCTCAACTAGCATGGCCTGATGAAGAGGGTGATCCTTGCCGCTCCCCGCGGCTACTGCGCAGGTGTCGATCGAGCCGTCCAGATCGTGGAGCGAGCCCTCGAGACCTGCGGCGCGCCTGTATACGTGCGTAAGGAGATCGTCCACAACCTCCACGTGGTTTCCGAGCTCGAAAAGCGCGGGGCCGTCTTCGTCGACTCAGAGGCCGATGTCCCGGAGGGCGCGGTATGCGTCTTCTCGGCTCATGGCGTTTCCCCTGAGGTCCGGCGCAACGCTCAGGCTAGGGGCCTCCAGGTGATCGATGCGACCTGCCCTCTCGTCACCAAGGTCCATCTCGAGGCCAAACGATTCGCTCGCTCGGGCCGCCAGATCGTTCTCGTCGGTCATCACGGTCACGAAGAGATCGAAGGTACGGCGGGAGAGGCCCCCGACAGCACGGTCGTTGTCGAGAACGTAGATCAGATAGACGAGCTCGGCTTGGACCCCGAAGCACCCATCGCGTACCTGACACAGACCACCCTCTCGGTAGACGACACCCTCGCGGTCGTCGAGGGGCTCCGTGACCGGTTCAGCAACCTGGAGGGTCCCCGTTCGGACGACATCTGTTACGCGACGCAGAACCGGCAGGTTGCGGTCAAGGCGATCGCTCCCGACTCCGATCTCGTTCTGATCGTGGGCGCGCTCAATTCCTCGAACTCCAACAGGCTCGTCGAAGTCGCTAAGGTGGCCGGCTGCCCGGCCTACCTCGTGCCCGACGAGAGCCATCTCGATCCAGTCTGGCTGGAGAACGTCGAAACCGTGGGTGTCAGCTCGGGAGCCAGCGCTCCGGAGGTCTTGGTCGACCGGCTCCTCGCCCGGCTGGCCGAGTTCGGCTACTCCGAGGTCGAGACCCGCGAGGTAACAACCGAAGACGTCACGTTCTCGCTACCCCCCTGGCTCCGACCCACCGTCGCTGCCGAATGAAAGGTCGGACGGTTGCGCTGTGCGCGCTGGTCTCGATAACGGGCCTTTTCTCACCAGCCGCCGCCGAGCCCACCCCTTATGGGATCGCATCACCCAACATCGAGTACATCAAACATGTGCCGGGTTTCCAGAACGGGGTGGGGGGCCGTCTGATCGGCCGCTACTTCTACATCCAGGACCAGAACAAGGTCGCGATCCTCGACGTCAAGGATCCGCTCAACCCGGTGCAGGTCGGCTTCGTGCCGATGCCCCAAGAATGGCAGTTCTCTCGTGAGGACCTCGATGGGAACGGCAAGATCCTGGTCGTGCCGAACACGTTGAGCGGGGTCAACGACGGGACCCCGCCTGATAGCAGCCCGACCAGCGCGGTCTACATCCTCGATGTCGAAGACAAGACCAACCCCAGGATCATCTCGAAGGTCGGCGGAGTGGGTGAGCACACCTATTCGTGCGTCCTGGACTGTAAGTGGGCCTACGGCTCCGAAGGCACGATCCTCGATCTGCGCGACCCGGCGAACCCAGTGGTTGTCGAGGAGGGTTGGGGTGACGACCTGCAGGCGAAGAGCGGGCACGACGTTGAGGAGATCGCCCCAGGACGCGTCGTGACGGCGACCCAACCTCTTCAGTTCATCGATGTACGCGAGGACCCGACGCACCCGAAGCTACTCGCGTCTGGGTCCAACCCGGACGCGAGGTTCATGCACGGCACCAAGTGGCCACGCAGGGGTAAGGACAAGTTCCTGCTCGTCGCCGGCGAGACGACTTTCAACTTTCGATGCAGCGAGAATTCCGGAGCATTCATGACTTGGGACGCGACGAAGTGGGCCAAGACCAAGACCTTCACGATGATCGATGAGTACCGGGTTACGAACGGCACCATCACCGATGGAAGACCGGTGGCGCAACGCAACTGCACGTCTCACTGGTTCGACGAGCACCCCGATTTCCGCAACGGAGGTTTCGTCGCGGCAGGCTTCTACGACCACGGCACGAGGTTCTTCAAGGTAACTAAGGAAGGGAAGATCAAAGAGGCCGGCTACTACATGACCTACGGGGGCCAGGCCAGCGCCGCCTACTGGATCACCGACGAGATCGTCTACACGGTCGACTACAACAGGGGCTTAGACATCCTGCGCTTCTCGCCCCCCTAACCCCCGCCGACTTCATGAAAACGATCAATATTTGATCGTTTTCATGAAGTCGATGTGGTGTTACTG
>JBKJYP010000182.1:0-4842 GCA_046715695.1 Actinomycetota bacterium
CACTCCAATCTGATCCCCTGGCAGATGCTCGCCGCCTCTAAAGGCGCCGTGCTCCGCCACCTCCCTGTCGACGACGACGGGTTCCTGCGCATCGATCAGCTCGATGAGTACATCGGCCCCCGAACGAAGCTCGTTTCTGTGACATTGATGTCCAACGTGCTGGGCACCATCAACCCCATCCGCCAGATCGCCGATGCGGCGCACGCAGTAGGGGCTCGTATCCTCGTCGACGCCGCTCAGGCCGCACCGCACCTTCGGATCGATGTCGGCGAGCTCGACTGTGACTTCCTCGCCTACTCCGCTCACAAGATGTGCGGACCCACAGGCGCCGGAGTTCTCTACGGCCGAGAAGACCTTCTCGAGGAGATGCCACCGTTCCATGGTGGGGGCGAGATGATCCGCGAGGTCTGGGCCGATCGCGCCACGTACAACGAGATCCCCTACAAGTTCGAGGCCGGCACGCCCAACATCGCACAGGCTGTTGGGATGGGTGCGGCCATCGAGTACCTCGAATCCTTGGACATGGATGCCGTTCGCGCCCACGAGGTCGAGGTCGCGAGCTACGCCATCGAGAAGCTCGATGAGATGGGAGCGACCATCTACGGGCCGCGCGATGGAGATAAGCGGGGTGGCGTTGTGTCGTTCAACCTCGACGAGGTCCATCCCCATGACATGGCGACCATCCTTGATCAAGAGGGTGTCTGCGTCCGTGCCGGCCATCACTGCGCTCAGCCGTTGATGAGGCGCTTCGGTGTCTCGGCTACAGCCCGAGCGTCGTTCTACGTTTACAACACCGAAGAAGATGTCGACGCGCTGATCGAAGCGCTCGAGAAGTCGAAGGGGTGGTTCATCTGAGCCTGGAGGAGTTGTACAAGGAAGTGATCCTCGATCACTACCGTGCCCCGCGTAACAAGGGACGCCTCGATCCACACGACGTCGCTCTCGAGCGCAACAACCCGCTGTGCGGCGACGAGATAGAGCTTTTCCTAAAGTTCGAGGGCGAAGATCTCGTGGGCATCACCTTCGACGGCAAGGGATGCTCCATCTCTCAGGCCAGTGCTTCGATGATGACCGAGAAAGCGAAGGGCCTGGGCGCGAAGGATGCGGCAGCTCTCGCGGAGTCGATCAAGAAGATGATGACCGGCGAGGAAGAGGGAGACGCCGATCAGCTTGGTGATCTCGTCTCGCTCAAGGGTGTCGTGAAGTACCCCGTTCGTATCAAGTGCGCGCTACTCGGATGGAACACCCTTATCGAGGCCCTCGAGGAGAGCGGCAAGGCCTAGCCTCAGCCCATCCATTCCACCGGGTCACCGTGGTAGCCCGTCCTCGCGATCAATCTCTCTTCGCCGCCGGGCCAAGCCGTGAACCGGACCTCGGCGACATCTCCGGCAGGCTCCATCCGCAGCCACACCCACGGCGACTCCTTGGTCGCGGCTTCACCGGCCTGTGTGACCGCGGTGGCGAAGGCGGCCCGGTCGGGTCTGGACATGTACTGCATGACTATCGAATGGAAGACCACCGTCGTGACGCCCTCGACCCTTTCTTCCGATCTCGCCCGGATCCAGTCTGGTCCGCCCGCCCGCTCGACTTCGACAGGGATCCTGGCCGCGACCTCGAGCGCTCCACGGAGCAGCCGGTGCCGCCAGATCTGGTCGGGCCATACATAGGACATCAGGGTGAGTTGGTCCTCGGGGGAGCTCGGGTCCAGGGGCGACGGATCGCAGCCCTTCCGTTCGACAACTTCAGCCGGCGTCTCGAACGGTGGGACGCGCTGGGTGTTGTAGCTGCATAGTCGGACGGGTGAATCGGCCGGCCCCCAAGTCCTGCCTCGGGCCTCATAACGGTAAGCGTCGAAACGAAGGTTCAGACCGGCGCTTGCACCCACCTCCAGCACCCGCAGCATGGGACCGAATGTTCGTGCTGCCTCGAGGAACCCCCCGATCAGCGCCGCACAGCGCCCGGGCTCGTTCGTTTGGACGGGTCGCTCTACGTTCGTCCTGAGCGTTTGGACATTGGCTTCGATCGTGTCCCGGAAGTCAGACCAGACTTTCTCCATCGAGGGCTTCCCCCCAGTTGATGGGTAGTGCTGCGCCAAGAGATCGGCGTCGCCCTCGAGCACAAGGCGATGGATCGCTCCCATGAATCGCAAAGCGAGAGCCGAGCCCGCCGGGTCCGCCTCGTGCCCCTGCAGTATCTCGGCTGTAGGGCCACCTTCCGTGAAGTCCGCAGCAGCGTTTCCTAGGAGGTGAGCGTAGAGGGGGGAGCCGAGCATGCCGCAGTAGCGAGATTGCTCCCGGAGGATCTCCATGATGCTCTTCTTGGTCGAAGACATCGGCCGATCCTGCCTCACAAGGAGAACCCCCGTTTCCGCGAAGGGCCTGGTGGGCATCAACTCGGCATGTTCAAAGCCATCCACCGTTGGGACCTGGCTCTTTTTCGTAAGGTCGCCCTGTACCGATCGCCCAAGGCCCACGCGACGCTGCCACGACTGACCAAAGCGGCCGACCGTTCGGTCCTTTGGTTGGCGATCGCGGGGGTGTTGTGGTTGTCGCGCTCTCGTTCCGCTCGTAGGGCCGCCCTTCGCGGTGTCGGGTCCCTGGCCGCGACTTCGGCATTCGTCAACGGGCCGGTGAAGTGGATCGCGCGCCGACAGAGGCCGGCGATGGATGACGTGCCGGAGATCCGTCGCCTTAAACGGCTTCCGAAGAGTGGTTCCTTCCCCTCGGGTCATTCCGCGTCGGCCTTCGCCTTCGCCACGGCCGTGGCGATGGAGAAACCGATGCTGGGGGTGGCCATCGCGCCGGTCGCTGCGGCTGTCGCCGCGAGCCGCGTCTATGTCGGCGTGCACTACCCGAGTGACATCGCCGTCGGGGCAGCGCTCGGTTCACTTATGGCGCTGGGAACCACGGCTGTCTGGCCGCGGGTTCCTTCACAACCGCCACTGGTCAAGAGACTGCCGGATTCGGTTGTCAACACCACGCCCGACGGAAAGGGACTGACGATCGCCGTGAACGTGGGGGCAGGTGGCGGGGCGTCACCCGCGGAGGACCTGCGCGCTGCTTTCCCGGAAGCGGATGTGATCGAAGTGGATCCTGAGGCCGGTGACGAGCTACGGGTTGTTCTCGATGAGCGAGTGGATGGCTCGGATGTGATCGGCATCTCGGGCGGAGACGGCTCCATCAACTGTGCGGCGCAGGTCGCCGTGGATGCGGGCAAGCCGCTTGCCGTTCTCCCGGCCGGAACCTTGAACCATCTCGCCCGTGATCTGGCGCTCGAGGATCTGGATGAGGGGATCGAGGCGATCAAGAAGGGTGAGTGTGCGGCGATGGATGTTGCAACGATCGACGGCCAGGTCTTCCTTAATACCGCCAGCTTCGGTAGCTATGTCGATCTCGTTGATGCTCGCGAGAAGATGGAGAAGCGGATCGGCAAGTGGCCCGCCGTCCTGGTCGCCCTTGTACGGGTGTTGAGGAGATCGGACCCGATAGATATCGAGATCGATGGCCGACCTTGCAAGATCTGGATGGCTTTCATCGGAAACTGCCGATACCAGCCGCCCGGCTTCGCTCCCACTTGGCGAGGTGATCTCGCAGACGGCCTTCTTGACCTGCGTGTGGTCGACGGCACCGAGCATCTGGCACGCACCCGGTTGGTCTTCTCGGTGCTGACAGGGCGACTCGGTCGATCGCCCGTCTATCGCCAAACAACCGCTTCATCGATCCGCATCCGCTCGAAAGGAAAGCTTCGCCTTGCTAGAGATGGTGAAACGTTCGAAGCTTCATCCGACGAGTTCGTGATCGATAAATACCCAACCAAACTCGCGGTGTTCGTTCGTTCGGAGGATCACGAACGCTTCAAGTAGCGAGCTAACAGTGCCCCGGAGCCGATCAGAGCCACGACCGCCAGGACCGTTAGCCAGGGCCCAGCCTTCTCGTAAGTGGCGCCAAGCCCGTAGCCGGCCGCAACCGTCACCCCGAAAGAGATCGTCGCTCCGATCATGTCGGCAGGCAGGAACTCCCTGGCCTTCATGCCCAGACTGCCGGCCGCGGCAGCGACCATGGTGGATCCCAAGATCGCTATGCGACCAAGGATGATGAATCGCTTGCCCTTCTTCTCTAGAACCTTGCTAAGAGTGTTGATCTTCCGAGTCGGGAGTAGCCGGCCTAGGACCCCGACGTTCTTGCCGGACTTGATCTCACCCGAGTACGCCGAGGACAGGAAGTAGAAGAGCCAGACCCCCGCGATGGAGAGGGGGATCGAGGCGGCGATGATCTCCAGGAGCCCGATATCTCCGCGCCTGAGCGCGAAGCCGGCGGCGAGGAACACCTCTTTGCTCGGCCTCAAAAGAACCAGGACCAGGAAATGATCCTCATAGAGGAAAGGGGCAAGCGGGATCGCAACGAGATAGGCAACGGCTCTGACCACAGAGAGGCCCACCAACGCCAGCCTCGGTTCGACCTTCACGCCCAGGTTTTGCTCCGCTCCCGGTTTGGAGAAACCTCCGAGAAGGGGAAGCATGGTGTGGATGGATCATCCACTGCGTGATTTCTTGCGCGACCGCTTCGAGCCAGAGGGTCGCTACGGTCTGAGGCTCACGCTCCTGGCCGTCGCCTTCTTATTGGTCGCGCTCCCGTTCAGCTTCCTGCTGGTGCAGGTCGTGCGGGAGGGCGGCCTGTTGAGCCTCGATACCGCTGCCGCGAATCACCTGCACGAGTATGTCCGCGGGCGCGACTGGCTCGTGACGGTCCTTCAAGCGATCAGTTTCTTGGGGGGCCCTCCATGGCTGTGGTTGATCGTCGGCAGCAGTGTGATCTTCACGTGGGTCAGGGGACGCCGCAGGCT
>JBKJYP010000183.1:0-9898 GCA_046715695.1 Actinomycetota bacterium
TTCCCCGAAGCTCAGCTGGCCCAGATCTTCGAGTCTTACCCCGCCCTCGAGGAGGTTCGCTGGGTCCAGGAGGAGCCGGAGAACATGGGCGGCTGGTATTTCGTTTTCGCGCGACTGGCCATGAAGCTCGAGGACCGCTACGTGTTGAGCCACATCTCGCGAGCCGAGAGTGCGAGCCCCGCGAGCGGCAGCGCCCGCGTCCACGAACAGGAACATCAGGAATTGCTGAACGGAGCCTTCGAGGGTCTCTAGGACCCCCCGTTTCCGCTGAGTGAGGGATCTCCGTCACATAGCAACGGAAATTACGCGCTCACCGACGTTGCTGTCTCTAGGACCCCAGTTCGCTTATCAGCACGTCGACGAGATCTCTCAAGGAGAGCATCCCCGCAACCTCTCCCTGCTCGTCAAGAACGATCAAGTGACGGAACCTGCCCTCAGACATCCTCTTTGCAGCGGTCATGACATCCCAGGACGTCGAGCCCGTTATCGGACTGGCAGTCATGTACTCGGCGACCGTCGCAGTTTCGGTTTGGGCCCCTTCGGCGATCGCCTTGAGGAGGTCGCGTTCCGTGATGATCCCCGGGACGCCGTCGTCTGTGGTGACCACCGCAGATCCGACCTTGTGCTCGACCATCCTTCGGGCCGCCTCCAACAAGGAGTGGCCCGGACCTACGGTCACTACTGAGGTGGTTGCAAGCGCGCCGATATCCATCCCGGAAGACTAGTCCTTGCTAGCTCAGCTTCTCCGTTAATAGGCCATTCTGCCGGGCCGCGTGGACCGTTTGGGAGAGGGTGTCGAAGGCATCGTTAACCGGCTCCCATCCGAGTTCCTTGCGAGCCTTGTCGGTCGAAACCAAGACGGGAACGCGAAGGGCATCAACCCATGCGGTCTCGGCAGGCATAAGGGGGAGCCGCGACACGATACGCGCCGTCGCGTCGAGCGCTATGTCGGGGAGAGGGATCGAGTACCACCCGAGCGCCCGAGCTAGATCCGAGATGCTCATCTCTCCCTCGGCGGCAAGGTTGTACGTTCCGGGCGTCCCGCGTCCAAGGGTTCCGAGCACAAGCGCCTGCGCAACATCGTCCTCGTGCACGAGCTGAAATGGGATCCCCGGGTCCGGCAAGACCGGACGCAATAGGGGGAGCTTGCCCACAACCTTCCTTATCGACTGAGGGATCCGCGCACCGGTCTTGACCAGGGGGATCTTCTCGATCAGTTCCAAGGCCGTCGGTCCCGCAACGATGCAAGGTCTGAAGACATACACATCGGTCTTCGGGTGAGCTCGAGACAGATTGAGGAGCATGTCTTCGAGGTCGGCCTTCTGGCGAGAGTAGTAGTGCGAGTCGGACCCGCGCGCTGCATCCTCCTCGGTCAGGAGGTCTCGATGCTCGGTCTCGAACCCATAGGCCGCAACGGATGAGGTGTAGATGAGCCGCGCCGCGCCTTTCTCGAAGGTCGCCTCGAACACGTTTCGAGAACCGCTGAGGTTGACCTTTCTCGTCTCTTCGGGCGACCCCCAGATGATGAACGCGAGGTGTACGACGACGTCGGCTTCGGCGACGAGATCGTTGACGGCTGCCCGGTCCTGGATATCGCCGCGCCGGTACTCGAGCTTTCGAAGGCCTAGTTCAACCGGATCGAAGGGTCGGCGGGCCATCCCCAGCACTTTGGCGACGGTCGGCTCTCGATCGAGAGCGCGCACGAAGGCGGCCCCGACGCTTCCTGTGGGTCCCGTTACCGCAACAGTGATCTTGCCCGGCTCACGTTCTTCAGTGGCCACCGGGCGAGGTTAACCCCGATCCTCGCCCGAGTTCGTCACGTCGGCGATGACCAGGTCACAGTACCTACCGACGTTTCTGAAGCCGATCCTCGTGTAGAAATCCTTCGGCCAGTCCTCGTCATCGGCAACGAGGAAGATGAAGTCGTGATCGGAAGAAGCTGCCGCTATGGCTGCAGCCATAAGGGAGTGAGCCAGCCCTTTACGACGGCTCGCCTCGAGGGTGAAAACAGACTCGATCTGTGCGGTGGAACCGTCAGAGATGATCTCGCAAGCCGAGGCCAGGACGTCATCTTCTGCGACTCCCATGAAGGTCGTCTCGCTGAAGCCGGCCATCCGATCGGTGATCGCCACGATCTGATCGACGACCTTCGGAACCATGTTGGGAGAGCTCTCGATCACCGATCGCCTCTGGACGACCTTGTATTCCTCTGGGTCGAGGATCTTGGCGGGGTGTCCGCCCGGATGGGGAGCGGCGGGACCTTCGTAAGCCATGACGACGAAACGGTCCACCTTCCAGCCCATCCTGCCGAAGTCCTCGGCAAGCTCGTTCCCCCAAGCTTCGTCCATGACCCGAAGCTTTCGATGCGGGAGCCCCAGCTGCCCTTGAACCTGTTCGGCTTCGGCTGCGATCTCGACCGCGTTGGCATTTTCGTCGGCCACGGTCTCGAGGAAGTTCAGGTCGCGGATGTACTCCAGGCTCGGTGTCGAGTAATTGGTCCCGAATCGCCAGGGCTCGGCATGCTCGGCCACCTTGTGGCTGATCTCGCGCTCGAACGTGATGCACCGCTGCAGAGCTTCGTTACTCAACCATCCTCCTCTGGCCGTGGCACGACCCACGCAGGGTAGCCGCGGACGCCTAGTATTCCCGGATGCCGGATCTCGGAGCTCTAAGTGACGACCTTCAAGCCGAGCACGAAGCGCTTGATCGGATCGTTGCCGAGCTGCCAGATGAGAGCTGGGACATGCCGACACCTGCCGAAGGGTGGTCGGTCCGCGACCAGATCAGCCATCTGGCCTTCTATGACGAGCAAGCCGAGCTGTCCACGCGAGATCCCGAAGGGTTCGCGGCAACGAGCTTGGCCGCTTTGGCGGGAGACGACCCCTACGGATTCCTCAACAGTCATCTCGACACCGGACGTGGGATGGCCCCCCAGGATCTTCTCGGATGGTGGCGTGCAGCCCGAGCCTCGGTCATCGAGATCTTCCGCGAAGTCGAGCCCGGCCGTCGTCTCGGTTGGTTCGGCCCCCCGATGAGTGCGGCCTCGTTCATCTCGGCGCGACTGATGGAGACGTGGGCGCATGGCCAAGATGTCGTCGACGCTCTGGGCGCACAACGTGAAGAGACCAAGCGGCTGAAACACATCGCGCACCTCGGGGTGCGCGCTCGGAGTTTCAGTTATTCCGCGCACGGCAGACCCATGCCGGATGGCGATGTCTATGTCGAGTTGGACGCTCCCGGCGGCGGAGTGTGGGCCTGGGGCGAGCCCGGAGAAGACATGGTCGCGGGTCCGGCCCAAGACTTCTGTCT
This sequence comes from Actinomycetota bacterium, assembly GCA_046715695.1. Classification (GTDB taxonomy): domain Bacteria; phylum Actinomycetota; class CADDZG01; order CADDZG01; family WHSQ01; genus DATLNM01. The sequence continues at coordinate 3,310 of JBKJYP010000183.1, forward strand.
CGTGGTCACCCAGAGGCGGCACCCGTCAGATACCGAGCTTGTAGCGTCGGGTGAACGCGCCACGGAGTGGATATCGATAGCGCAAGCCTTCGCCGGACCTCCTGGATCCGGTCGAGCGACCGGTCAGTTCCCCCGCGACCGATCTTGATCCCCGAACCTCTCCGGTGGATAGCCGGGGCCGTCGGCGTATTCATCGTCGCCGGAACGGTCGGAAGTCTGATGCGAACCCTCGTCGTTCCTCGTGGCGAGGACTCGCGTCTCTCCGTCTTCGTCGGCAGAAAGGTCGTATTCAGAAGCTTCCTCGCTATCGCGAATCGTCTCGATACCTATGCCGCCAAGGACCGGATCCTTGCCGTCAGCGCGCCGACCGCGCTCGTTGTCCTCCTTCTGACGTGGCTCCTTTCGTTCCTCCTGGGCTATGCCCTGATCCTGTGGCCGCTGATCGATGCATCCTTTCCTCAAGCGCTGAGAGAAAGCGGATCGTCGCTCTTGACGCTCGGTTTCGCCGGTCACGTGCAGCCGGCTGCCACCATCGTCTATTTCATGGCGGCAACGACGGGATTGATCGTCGTCGCGCTTCAGATCGCGTACCTCCCGACGATGTACGGCTCTTTCAATAGACGCGAGACACTCGTAACTACGCTGCAGAGCCGCGCCGGCGCGCCAGCTTGGGGGCCCGAGATCCTCGCTCGGCATCGGCTGACGAACCTGAGATCCAACCTCCCTCACTTCTATGAGGACTGGGAGGCATGGGCCGCCGACGTCGCCGAGAGCCATTCCACCTATCCGGTCCTGGTCTTCTTCAGGTCCCCGCACCCCCTTCGCTCCTGGGTGGTGGGGCTCCTCGCTGTCATGGATTCGGCGGCGCTTTTCCAGGCCCTCAATCCGTCGGAAGCTCCACCCGAGACGCGGCTCTGTCTACGGATGGGCTTCACATGTTTGCGGACGATCGCGGATGTGTTGAACATCCCGTACGACCCCGATCCGTTCCCCGACGACCCGATCGAGCTGACGTTCGAGGAGTTCCGTGGCGGCCTTCGCAGACTGGAAGAGGTCGGATGGGAGATGGAGCGCACCCCCGAAGAGGCATGGCCCCATTTCAAGGGGTGGAGGGTCAACTACGAGTCCCTGGCCTACGCGTTCGCCGACTTCACCGTCGCTCCGCCGGGGCCGTGGTCGGGTCCTCGCCAGCATCTTGCAGGTCTCGCGATCATCCCCCAGCGACCGGCCGACAGGCGTCCTGATGACCCGACCGCTTCGAGGAAGCCGAAGGCGACCCGCGGCGCTTGGCACGCATGACCGAACTCTGGCAGGAGTGGCGCGCCCGGAGGCTCGATGGTCGAACGGATGAACCGATGCCGGATCCTCCGGGGCGAGATGACGAAGGCGGCTGGATCGGAGCGGCAGGGAAAACTGATCCCGGCACGACCGGCGAGGCGGTCTGCCATCTGGTGATGATCGGGCAGGCCGGGTCGGGTCCCGCGGTCGTCGCTTGCGATTGGCTCGAAGAGGTTCGGACTCCCGCAGGTGCTTGGCTCGCGGTACTGGCCGATGCCCCTCCGGATGTCGAAGGGACGGCCGGGCCCCGGGTCTGGGCAACTGCAAGCGCGTCTCTCGCTCTCCTCGCGACCGGGAGGGACCCCGGCGACCGAGCATTGATGCTGCTGCATGGCGAGTCGGACCAGCACGGCGCCTTCACGGGTGGCCTACGCCCGACCGCGGCCGCAGCTGGAGCCTTCTGGCTCGCCCGCGGCCCCAAGTCAGAACTTGCCGAGTGGGGACTGAGGTGGGCGCGCGAGAACGTCTCGGAGTGGGGGCCGGCAGAGCTGACGAGTGCTCTGGTCTCCTGGGCGGCGGCAGGGATACCGGCCGACCATGTGTCGGTGATCGAGTTCTGCGAAGCACTGAGGGCCGAGCTCGAGGCCGCCGGCGGCGAGCTCAACGAGGACATGAGGCTGCGCGCTCTCGAGGCATTGCATGTCCTGGACTAGATGAGCACCCTCACGGTTCCACTCCGCGGGGCCGGCGGCGAGACCATCGATCTCTGGCGCGTGCTCCAGTCACATGGCTTCACGGGATTGCCGCCGATGTACGTCAACGCCGAACAGCGCAGCGTCGAGGTCACTCTGCGCCTCCATCCGGATAAGCCGCGCACCGTCGTGCTCTCGGGTCCGCGCCAGGGGGTGGTGGTCGTCGAGCTCCTCGGACGAGCTCCCGGAGCCCGGACAACCGAGAAGATCAAGGCTTCCGTGGCTCACATCCTCAGGCTCGATGCCTCACTGGGATCCTTCTACGAGCTCGCCGCCTCCGATCCCGATCTGTCCTGGGTCGCCGTGGGGGCCGGACGGATGATGCGCAGCGCTACCGCCTTCGAGGAAGTCGTGAAGACGATCTGCACGACCAATTGTTCGTGGTCCGCGACGACGAAGATGGTCAACGCACTGGTCGAACATCTAGGCGAGCCGGCCGCGACGGCTCCGAGATCGGGAGCCCGCGGACGTGCGTTCCCCGAACCCGACGCGATGGCCGCGGCGGATGAGTCCTTCTATAAGGACATCGTCCGAGCGGGTTACAGAGGGCCCTACCTCCGCTCGCTGGCGACCGCGGTGGCGAGTGGCGAGCTCGATCTCGAAGCCATGGGTGCCGCCTCGACTGATGAGCTCTCAGACGACGAGCTGGAGGCACAGCTGCTGGCCCTGCCGGGTGTCGGCCCCTATGCGGCGGCTCACATCATGATGATGCTCGGTCGTTATTCGAGGCTAATCCTGGATTCGTGGACGCGTCCTACTTACGCCCGGCTGATCGGCAAGAAGAAGGTCGCCGACGCGTCGGTCGCCCGCAGATTCAAGAGGTACGGGCCCTATGCGGGCCTCGCGTTCTGGCTCTTCCTTACGAAGGATTGGGTGGAGGAGCCGGCCTAGGCCGGCTCTCCTATGCGGTTGCACTCCTTGAATCCGTAGTCGCTCCCCAGGTTGTTGAACTTCTGTGTGAGTGCGGTCGCGCGCTGACCCGCCCGGGCACGTGCCTTGTCGTTACCTTGACGCAGCTCTTCGATGGTTATCGCCAGCTGCCGGAGGGCCGAGCCGTAGGCCTCGCTCATCTTGGTAAGGATCTTCTCGTCTCCTTCGGGCGGATCGAGCCGGGCGATCTTCCGTCCCAGTGAGGTACGGATCGACTGGACCCTGAGGGCGAATTCGAGTAGCTCTTTATCGGACCTCGGTGGAGAGAGCGACTCTTCCACGGAGCGTGCCTTCGAGCACAGCTCGTCGGCGGCCGCGATGTATCGGGCTTTCGCAGAGTCCTCACGCTCGACCGTTGGTTCGGGTTCGCTATCGCCACCGAAGATCTTCACGGCCGCGAACACGATCAGAAGGAGAACCACCGCGCCGATACCGATCGCCACCCCGAGGCTCGGGCGGCGGCTCGGGGGACCCATAGGGAATGCGTCCGGCTCTGCGGTGAGCGGGTCCTGGGATAGTTGAACCGTGAGCGGCTCCGTCTTGTCTGGGCGACCCGATCGGATCTTGACGGGCTCGGTCTCGGCCCCCTGGGCGAAGCCCCCACCTTCTTCTGTTGGCAGGGGAGGAGGGACGGGCGCGGGTGGCGGCTCCAGCACGGTAGGCCGCCATTGTCTCGACGGCACATCCCATCGGAGCCATCCGCCGCTCTTGGAGCGGAACCACCACTGTCCATCCCTGAGGATGGGTTCCATCTACAACTCCTCTTGTCCCAGGTCCCTGACAGCCGGGCCTTGGATGACCTTGCCGCCGAGATCGAATCGCGACCCATGGCAGGGGCAGTCCCAAGACCTCTCTGCTTGGTTCCACTCCACTATGCACCCGAGGTGAGTGCAAGTGGCGGACAGACAGGACAGTTCGCCGGAATCGTTCCGATACACGGCCAGATGCTTGAGGCCGTTCCGGATGACCGCCCCGGTTCCGGGAGTGAGGCTTTCGACGCTGGGCCGTGTGCGGATCCGATCGCCCATGAAGTGGACGCCGACAACGGCGTTCTCCGAGATCAGCCGAGGGGCAGCGGTGTCGAGGTTCAGCCGCTTGGAGTCGTAGAGCGAGGCCCAGGGGTTCTCTCGACCAAGGATGCGGTCTCGCAAGATCAAGGCGCCAAGGGTCCCGTTCGTCATGCCCCATCCCCCGTAACCCGTGGTGACGAAGACATGGTGGGAGCCGCGCGTGAGTGGTCCGGTGAAGGGCACACGGTCCACCGAGAAGTAGTCCTGAGTGGACCAACGCAGGCTGATGGTGGAGAGGCCTAGCTCCTCCAACGCGAAGACCGCCAACCTTTCGTAGAACTTCTCGGTATCGGCCGCCGCCCCTGGGCGATGGTGCTCGCCGCCGACAAGGAGCATCCGCCCCTCCTCACCCTTTGCGGTCCGCAGCGACCGCATCGGCTCGTCATTCGTGATGAACATCCCGTCCGGCGCGTCCTTGTCGGCCACCGGTCCTGCGATCACGTAAGAGCGCTTGGGATGAGCTTTGGCGAAGAACAGACCACGATCGAGCACCGGCAGGTGCGTCGCGACGACGACGTCGCGCGCCCGCACCTTATGTCCACCCGCAGTCGCAACGACACAGGGCTCACCGTCCTCGACGCCTGTCACGGATGACTGCTCGAAGACGTGGCTGCCGTCCCCGTCGATCTCAGACGCGAGATGCAGGAGGTACTTGCGCGGGTTGAACTGAGCCTGGCCTGTGAGCCTGATCGCGGCCACGACATCGTACGGAAGCGGGGTATCTCGAACCAACTCAGCTCTCAAGCCGGCCCGGACGGCGGCCGCCACCTCCTCGTGCATCTCATCGGCGTGTTCCATGTCGGTCGTGTAGACGTAGTTGTCCTTGTCTTCGAGGTCGCATCCGATGCCCCGATCGCCGACGAGCCTGCGAACGTGGGAGATGGCGGCCTCCTGTGACTCCGCATAGATGCGGGCGCCGTCGTCGCCGAAGCTCTTAGACAGATGCGAATAGATCATCCCGTGCCCGGAGGTCAGCTTCGCCGTCGTGTAACCCGTGGCCCCGTGAACGATCCTCTTCGACTCGAGGACCGCCACGGTCTTGCCCTCTTCCTTCAGGGCGAACGCTGCCGTGAGGCCGGCGATGCCCGCACCGACGACCGCAACGTCCACGGTCAGGTCCTCGGCGAGGGTGGGGTAGGCCGTTTCGGGCGTGGTTTCCAACCACAGGGATGTCGGCTTGCCGGGTAGAGGATCCATGCAGGGCACGCTACCCCCGTGCGAGAATTAGAACCTCACGGGCTAACCGGCACGGGCTAAAGCTGACCAGGAGGTCAAGATCTGATGCGTAAAGCGTCTGTATTCCTCGTTGTCCTCTGCATGCTCTTCGTGGTCCTGCCCCTGCCCCCGGCCTCGGCCGAGCCGACCGAGTACGTGGAGATGTCGGACGGCATCAGCATCGCAGTGAACGTCCGGATGCCCGATGGCTTCCGCGAAGGGACCCGGTACCCCGCGATCTTCGAGATGAGCGGCTACGACGGTGGCTCCGCCGACGGGGAGGATCCGACCGGCGGCCAGGGCAGCCGCGGCCTCACCCACATGTTCGAGGGCCAGTACGTGACGGTTCACGCATCGGTCCGAGGGACGGGCTGCTCCGAAGGGGAGTTCGATCTTTTCTCCTGGCGCTCGGCGCTCGACGGGCGAGAGGTCATCGAGTGGATGGCCGACCAACCGTGGAGCAGCGGCAAGGTGGGGATCTACGGCCACTCGTACGGCGGGATAACGGGGTTCATGGTCGCTGCAACGCAGCCCCCTAGCCTCGAGGCCGTGTCTGTCTCCGGGCTCATCGACGACCTCTACCGGGGCATCGTGTACCCCGGCGGCGTGTCCAACTACGGCTTCCCTCTCCTGTGGACGGGGGTCGTCCGTCCCGTCTACGACATCGGGGGCGGCAGCTTCGACGGCATGGCCGATGGTGACGCGCAGTGCGGCCAGAACACCGGGATGCACACCCGTGCCTTCCTGCAAGACCCGCTCGTGCAAGGACTGCAGGACACCGACAACACCTGGTTCCAGGCGCGGTCACTGATGACCTACGTCGACAAGATCAACGTGCCGATCCACATCACCGGCGCGTACCAGGATGAGCAGACCGGCCCCCGCGGGCCTTACCACCTCTTCGAAGCCGTGAACGGTGTGCCGAAGAGGCTCCTCATCACCAATGGCGATCACGGTACGCAGACCGGGCCCGACGAGATCTGGCAGGACAGGAAGGCGTGGATCGACCACTGGATCCTCGGGATAAACGGTGGCTTCGGCAAGTGGCACCCCGGTAGCCGCAACATCCCCACATCGGTGAGCACGCGCTTGGAGATGGTGGACGGTAAATCCAACGGCACGAAGAATTCACGCACCTTCCCGCTCGAAGACACGAGATGGACGAACATGTATCTGCACGAAGGAGCAGCGATCGATACATCGGCCCCTACCAGCGACGAGGCTTCAGATGTGTACGTCTCCGGCAGTCCGAGGCAATCGTGGAGCTACCACGCCGGTCACACCGAGGGCTCCCCGGTCACGACGATGGACGGCCCCGACGAGCTCACATACAGCACCGCCCCC
>JBKJYP010000184.1:0-8271 GCA_046715695.1 Actinomycetota bacterium
TCCCACTCGATGCTACGGGAAGGAGGAACGCTCTTTATCTCCACTCCTAATGAGGAAAACCTGTCTATGAATCAGGTGTATTGCCCAAGTTGCAACCACACCTTCCACCGTTGGCAACACCTTCGGAGTTGGACTAGCAGCTCGCTCAGTCAAGTCTTGACCCGGCATTCATTTGAAGTTACGGGCGTTCTAAAGACAAATTTCGAGGTATCTCGCATGAACCTACCTCGCCGCCTACGAATCATGGCTGCGAGAATGGCTTCTCGTTCCGGCTCGTTACCTCACATGCTCATGATTGCTAATCGGACTCGGTGATTTACGCCCCAAGAATGGAGTCCCCTAGATCCATCCATCTAGCTTTCTCGTTCCAACTTGCTGGAGCCGGTCAGTCAGCTAATCGCATCGTCGAATGTCTGATCGAATTGGGCTTCGACACCCGGACTCATTCACTTGATGCAAAAAGCATGAGGATCTCCGATGCATTCCGGGAGATAGACCTGTTTCCAAAACGGGTGTTGTGGAAGGCGAACAACAATGTGGCCACTGGGTTGAATCCAGATACGAGCCTAGGATGGTGGGGCCTGCAACACATCAACCGGAAAATGTTGATTGATTGCGACATCGTCCAGCTTCATTGGATTTCGGGCGGGTTTATGAGGCCTGAGCAATTGGTTCAGCTTGCTTCCTATCCACTCGTTTGGCGGCTCGCGGATATGTGGCCCTTCTGCGGTTCAGAGCACTACACCGCTGGCAATGAGCGTTACGTCGAGGGCTACCTCCCGCACAACAGGCCGCAGGTGGAAGAGGGTCCCGACGTCAACCGATGGGTTTGGAACAGGAAACGCAAGGCTTACGCTCGGCTCTCGGATCTGACGATCGTTGCGCCAAGCCGGTGGATGGCGGATTGTGCCGGCCGATCGGCCTTGTTCAGGGATCGTCGCATCGAATACATCGCCACCGGCACCGACCTCGAGATCTACCGACCTCAGCCCTCCGCGGAGGCGCGGAAACGATTAGGGTTGCCTGAGCAGTCGAAGATCATCCTTTTCGGTTCCATCACCGGGACGGCATCACCGCGAAAGGGCTTCAAGCATCTGCTGAGCGCCCTCGGTGTCCTCGCCAAGACAAAGGCGCGCGATGACATCCACCTGGTGACGTTCGGGAGCCATCCCACCGAGCAGCCCTTCGTAGTTCCTTGGCCGGTTACATCCTTGGGTCGCCTCGACGAGGAACAGGATCTAGCCCTCGCCTATTCCGCCGCAGACGTATTCGTGGCGCCGTCCAGGGAAGAGAACCTTGCCAACACCGTGCTCGAGTCACTGGGATGCGGAACTCCCGTCGTGGCTTTCGACATCGGAGGGATGCCTGACGCGATCGATCACATGCGCAACGGTTATCTGGCCGAGCCTTTCGATGACGCCGATCTCGCTGCCGGGATCGGAGCCATCCTCGATCTGACGAAAGCGCGCTACACGAAGATGAGAGTTGCGGCACGGAAGAAGTCAGAAAGCGAATTCGAGCAGGTGGCTCAGGCCAAGAAGTACTTAGAACTCTACCAGGACATCCTCACCCGCCGGCATCGCCGATCAGTTCCATAGCCTCCAAGGCATGCTGCTCGTCGGCCTTGATGGCGAGGGCGATCGTTGCAGCTTCCCTCGCCCCACCCTCGTCTCCGATCTCTGCGCGGGCGAGAGCGAGCTCACCCCACACCTCGGAGAAGGCGGAGTTGCCCGCCACCTCGGCCCCCGGCTCGAGCACATCGATAGCCCGTTCGAACTCATCGAGGGCTAAGAGCACTTCACCGAGCTCGCCACGGATGGCCGGGTTCCGATCGTCGATCGCCAGGGCGCGTTCGTAGACCTCAACCGCTTGCAGATCGAACTCGGAACCGTGCGTCTCCGCCCACTGATGCAGGAATCGTCCGTATCCGACGAGACCACGAACATCAGGGAACTCATCGAGGTAGGAGAAGGCCTCGGTGGCGACCTCGAAGGTTCCACCCTCTTCGTCGATCGCTGCATCTGCGGCGTCCAGCCCCCACAGATATGAGTAGTAGCGCTCGTTGCGAAGCGACAGAGCCGAACGGAACGCACCGGCTCCCCCCTGCGCGTCTTGAACCTGATAGCTCGAGCGTCCGGCCCCCGCCTTGCCGTCGGCCGCTAGGAACATGCCAGCACCGACGAGAGCCGTTATCCCGACGAGGCCCAGAGCGACAACCCCGGGGATCGCCCGCAGTGGCCGCGCCTGGACACGCTTCTTCTTGGACTCGCGAAGCTCCCTCTGACCCTTCTTGGGTTTGACCGACGGATGCGTCGTGGCGAGCGAGGCGACGAAGGCACCGAGCAGCGCCCAGAACGTCACCCGGAGCGAGATCTCGTCGATGCTTACCAGTGCCTGGATGAGATAGGCGACAAGGGCTCCCCCAAGCGCCGCCGACACGACATCGTTTGCCGCAACCCTGGAGATCCGAGTAACGACCCACCACGCGATGAACACGAACCCGGCCAACCCCAGGAGCCCGGTGTTAGCGAACAGGGTGAAGGGAACGGAGTGCGGATCGTCGGTGAAGTCGAAGCCCAGCTGACGAGCGTCGTCGACCGTTCTGTAGCCCACACCTTCGAGCCCGTACATGTTGGGTCCGCGACCTACGAGGGGGGAGTCGAGTCCCATCTCGATGGCGGAGGTCCACCATTCCCCACGCAGCTCAACCGTGCTCGGGATGAACGGGAGGCCGGGTTTGGCAGCTCCGATGAAACCAACCGCAACAACGATCGCTGCGATCGAACCAGCCGCGAGTAACCCCAGGATCCGGGTCCATCCCCAACGTTTCGAGAGGAGCAGCCCTCCGGTGACGGCAAGGCCGGCAACTCCCCCTGCATATCCACCCTGGCTTCTGGCCATCACCCATCCCGCCACCGCCACGACCGCGAGTTGACGCGCGAGTTTCCGTCGAGGGTGTGGGAATACCGCAAGGCCGGCGAAGAGCGGCAGCGCCATCCCTAGGAAACCGCCGGTGAAGTTCGGGTTCCCCAATGAGGAGATCGCCTTCGTCGGCGCGCCGAACGCGTCCCACGTGAAGGGATCGGCTTCGACGACCTGCAACAGGGCATAGCCGCCCACGAAGGTCGCTGCGGCTGCGACCCCCCAGGCGGCCCACTCGGGCTTCCCCTCGAAGGCCTCGGCCGCAAGCAGCGCCAGGAGCAAAACCAACAGGTAGGGGATGAGTCCCTGGAATCGTCCAAAGAGGCCGAACAACGCCCAGGACTTCTGAGAGCTGAAGATCCACGACAGAAGGAGGGGGGCAGCGAGCGCGGCCGCTGGGCGCCAGGCGCGCATCAGCGGCGATGGGCCCAGGCCTTGTAGCCACTCGGCCCCGCGCAGAGCAGCTGTGAGCACCACGACGGTGATGAGCAGCGCAACCTTAGGGACGTTGAAAGGATCGATCCCGGAACGCACGAAGATCACGGGAACGCCCACGATCGCAACGAGCAGGAGGATGCGGCGCGCGTCCGGCCCCCGCGACAACAACCAAGTCCCCATCTGTCCTCCCACCACCGATCAGCGCGTGCAATGAAACCATCGACGGAGCCGGAAGCGTCAAGATGGCGTGACATGGCAACCACAGCCGCCTACGCGCTTGCCGCCCTCGGGCTCTCGTTCCTGGGCGCTTTCCTCCTCACCCCTTTCACGAGCAAGCTCGCGATGAGGTGGGGCGTGATCGATATCCCCAGCCCGGATGCCCCCCACAAGCACCATCGAGCCCCGGTGCCCTATCTCGGAGGGGTGGCGATCTTCATCGGTCTCGGAGGAGGAGCCGCGATCCTCATGCTCCCGGGGGCCGGTTCAGACACTTCGGTGGGTCGGTTCGCGGTAACGATCCTCGCGGGCCTTGGGCTCGGTCTCGTCGGTCTTGCGGACGATGTGCGGCCGCTCGCGCGAACGTTCCGGCTCGCGGTGCAGATCGCCGCCGCGGGGGTGGCATGGGCGATGGATTTCCGTGTGTCACTGACCGGCAACCAGATCATCGACATCGCGATCACGATCTTCTGGATCGTCGGGATCACCAATGCGTTCAACCTGCTCGACAACATGGACGGTCTCTCGGCGGGTCTCGCTGCTGTGTGCGCCGCGAGCTTCGCGATCATCGGGTTGGTCGGGCAGCTCCCGGAGGTCGCGATCGTCTCGAGCGCACTGGCCGGAGCCTCGATGGGTTTCCTCCGCCACAACCGGGAACCCGCCAAAGCATTCATGGGGGACGCGGGGTCACTCTTCCTCGGCTTCCTTCTGGCGCTGATCGGCATCAAGCTCCGATTCGAGAACCTCATCGAGGTGACCTTCATGGTCCCCATCGTCGTGCTCGGCATCCCACTGCTCGACACGACGTTGGTGGTCCTGTCCCGATTCCGAAACGGGAGGCCCTTGTTCCTCGGGGGAAGGGATCACATCTCCCACCGCCTCGTTCAAGTCGGGATGCCGGTCCGAGCCGCGGTCGGGCTGATGTACTCCGGCGGTCTCGCCCTGGGGTGGCTGGGCCTGGTGATCTCACGATCCAGCGCCGAGGTCGGCTGGATGCTCCTCGGATTCGTCTTGGTGATGCTCTGCTTCATCGGCGCACTGCTCTTGCGGGTGCCCGTCTACGAGGAGGAAGCCGCAGGCGCGCCTATCATCACTAACGATGGAGCCAAGGCCGAGCATCCGCGTGCTGCTAGTCGATGATCACGACCTCGTCCGCCGCGGCCTCAAGACGATGCTCGACACCGAAGATGGCGTGGAGGTCGTAGCCGAGGCTTCAGACGGTGCCGAAGCCGTGAAGCAGGTCGAGGAGACACTCCCCGACGTCGTGATCATGGACGTGATCATGCCGGGCAAGGACGGTATCGAGGCGACCAGGGAGATCCGCAGCGGCTGGCCGAGTGTCGGCGTCATCGTGCTGAGCGGCCATGACGAGCAACAGTTCGTCTTCGATGCACTCAAAGCCGGCGCGTCGAGCTACATACTCAAGAGCGCCGACATCGATGAGGTCGTATCTACGGTGAGGGCCGTCGCCAACGGGGAAGCGAAGATGGAGGCCAACGTCGCGTCGAAGGTCTTGAGTGAGTTCGATGCTTACGGCTCGGTCGGCGTGTCCGGCGTCTTCCAGGCTCTGACGCCTCGCGAGAAGGAGATCCTGCGATACATGAGCCAGGGTCTGCCCAATAAGACGATCGCGAGCCGGCTCTCGATCTCCGAGCGCACCGTGACGACCCACATCGCGAACACCTACGCCAAGCTCCATGTGAACAACCGCGTGTCCGCCATCCAGGAAGCGATGCGCCGGCGGATCCTCGATTACAACCCCTGATCCTGTGACGGAGGCCGGGGACAACTTCCGCGACCTTCCCTCGGTCGAGCGCGTGCTCACGGCCTTGGACAGCGGCCGCAGCGACATAGTCATAGGAGCCGTCCGTCGCGCGATCGACCTCGCTCGGGATGCGATCCGCTCGGGCGGGTCCCCCCAGGACCTCGACACGATCCTGGTCGCGGTGCGCGAGATCCTCGCCGAGGACGTCGCGTCGCGGCTTCAACCCGTGCTCAACGCGACCGGGGTGCTGATCCACACGAATCTCGGCCGCGTGCCATTGGGCGAGTTCCAGGCAGAGGCGATCAGCCGTGTCGCTCGGAGCTATTCGAACCTGGAGTACGACCTCGTCGCCGGGAGCCGAGGCCGGCGGGACGACCATGCTCGGTCGCTGCTGCGCTCCATAACGGGAGCCGAGGACGCGATCGCGGTCAACAACAACGCGGCCGCGGTGCTGCTCGTCCTCGCAGCTCTATGCGACGACAAGGAAGTGATCGTCTCGCGTGGTGAGCTGATCGAGATCGGTGGCGAGTTCCGGATCCCGGATGTCATCGCGTCCTCTGGCGCCACTCTCGTCGAGGTCGGCACCACGAATCGCACAAGGATCGGCGACTACGAGAAGGCGATCGGTCCCGATACCGGTGCGATCCTGAAGGTTCACCCCTCCAATTACCGTGTAGTGGGCTTCACGGCGGAAGTCGCGGCGGGCGAACTGGCGCGTCTCGCCCGAGGCAGAGGCTTGCTCATGATCCATGACCTCGGATCGGGCCTCGTGAGTCCCCCCGACGACTGGGCCGGTAACGAACCTGAGATCTCGGTCAGCGTCGGAGAAGGAGCGGACGTCGTCACCTTCTCCGGCGACAAGCTCCTCGGTGGCCCCCAAGCCGGTGTGATCGCGGGTCGCACCGAAGCCATCGAACGCATAGGCCGTCACCCGTTGATGCGGGCGCTGCGTCTCGACAAGCTGACGCTCGCTGCGCTCGAGGCAACGCTTCAGATGCACCTGGAGGGCCGGCAAAGGGAACTCCCTCTCTGGGCCATGGCTTCGGTGTCGATCCAGGAACTCAAGACGCGCGGCCGGGCCCTGATCGCCGAGCTGCGTCGAACGCACCCCGATATCAAGGTCGAGACCGTGTCGACCTCGGCGGTGACCGGGGGTGGCTCGCTACCCGGACTCGACCTGCCCAGCATCGCGATAGCCATCGATCACCCCGAGCGAAGCGCGGCCGAGATCGAACGTTCGCTCCGCTACACGACGCCACCCGTGATCGCTCGGATCGAAGACGACAGGGTGTTGCTCGACCTCCGGACCGTCCCGGCCTCGAGCGACGAGGATCTGCTCTCGAGCCTCGCGACCGTTCTCGGGTAGGACGCGAACCGGCCCCCGAAAGGGGGGCCGGGGGCCGGAACGCTAGATGTGCGGCGGGGTGAAACCTTGTGGATCTAAACGTTGCTGAACGCCTTCCGCTGGGTCACGAACATCGCAAGCATCCCTGCGATCATGAACCAGAGACCGAGTGCGAACACCAGGGAGATCGGTGAACCGGTGAAGGGCAGGTCGCTCCTCGGCTGCGCCTGAACCGGGTTGGTCGGGATGCTCGGGTCTGGGTCGGATGGGTCGTTCGGCGTGGCCTGAGGTGCACGTGCCTGGAAGGAAGACTTGGAGGTCAGCCCAGCCACCTTGGCGTCGATACCTATGGTCTTAAGTCCACCAAGCACATCGCCTGTCGGCAGTGCGGTGAGCTGCGCCATGACATCGTCGATGGCTGCCTCGATGTCGACGGGGATCGGAACCGTGGTGGGGAGCTGAGAGATGGCATCCTCGACCGTGGAGATGGCCGTGGCGATGACGTCGTCCACAACATCCGTGAGCGAGACGGACGGGACCTTGACACGCAGGCCCGTCAGCTTGGCAACCGCTTCCGTGACACCGGCGGCGTTGGGAGCATCCGATGCGCTCGAGGAGCTGCTGAGACCCTCGAAGGTGACGCTGGGAACGAGGTTCCCGATCGGGAGCGAGCCAAGGACATCCTTGACAGCCTTGCGGAGCTCGTCGAAGGCACCGGCGAGGGCATCGCAGCCTCCACCAGCGACGGCGTTGCCGAGAACGGTGATGCCGTTGGCCTCACAAACGACCGACGAAGTTCCCTTGTTGGCGTCCGCTGCGGTCTGAACCGACGTGGTGATCTCACCGATCGAGAAGATCGGAGCGTCGCCCAGCAGGCCGACGAGGGAGTCGAGCAGACCGTCGAGGTCCGGCATGTCGCCGAGGAGGACTGTGATCTGGTCGAGCAGGCTGTCGATCTGAGCTGTCAACGTGTCGATCAGAGCCAAGATGGCGTCGATCTGGGGGGTGCTGGCACCATCGATCGCGGCGTCGAGTGCAGCCTGAGCTGCATCGAGCTGCGCGTTGGCGCTGTCCACCGCAGCCTGAGCTGCCGGGACACCAGCGGTCGCTGTGTTGATCTGCGCCTGTGCGGTCGCCATGGCAAGCTGCGCGTCACTCAGAGCCGACTGGGCGGCAGCGAGTTGCGCGGTGTAGGTGGCGATCGAAGAGTTAACGGTGTCGAGCTGTGCCTGGATCGGAGCACACACAGCGGGGACCCCACCACAGACCACAAGCTGGCCCTGAAGCAGAGCCGCCTGAGCCTGGGCACCTGAGAGCTGCGCGGTGACCGTGTCGATGGTGCTCTGTGCGTTGGTGGCCTCGGTCGATGCCGTGCTGAAAGCGGTGTTGCCGGCAGCGATCTGGCCCATCAGCCCGTCGAGGGTGGCGGTGGCTGAGTCGACCGCGGCCGGAGCCGTGTCAACGGCATCTTGAGCTGAGGTGACAGACGGGATGTTCGCGGTGAGGTTCGCGAGCTCGTTACGTGCGGAGGCCAATTGACCCATGACCTGGTCGAGGGCGTCCACCGTGGCGAGCAGATCGGTGA
>JBKJYP010000185.1:0-6020 GCA_046715695.1 Actinomycetota bacterium
CGCAAGACCTTCGCCATCGTCTGTCGTGACAAAGGCGTGCCCCGCCAGGGCTACACGGTGAGCGCTAACGGGGAGCAAGTGGGGGAGCTGACCAGCGGGAACTTCTCTCCCACACTCAAGATGGGGATAGGGATCGCGATCGGTCCCACGGCGACCATCCCCACCCCGGGGAGCGAGGTCGCGATAGATGCCCGCGGGCGGGCCATCGCAGGCGATATCGTCAAGACCCCGTTCATCAAGTAGCGGCCATCCACAAGTAGACAAGTAGACGGAAGTTATCGATGGATTTCGTTCCGCACACACCCGAAGACGACGCCGCCATGCTCCAGGCCATCGGCCTGGACTCGATGGACGACCTCTTCGAGGCGGTCCCTCCCGAGGTCCACCTCCGGGGACTCCTCGATGTGCCGGAGGCTCTCTCCGAGGTCGAGCTCCTGGACCACCTCGGTCGCCTGGCCGCCAAGAACGGATCCGCCGACCGGCTCGTCTGCTTCGCCGGCGGGGGAGCGTATGACCATCACGTCCCCGCGGCCGTCAGGGCGCTCTCGTCGCGGGGCGAGTTCGCCACTTCCTACACGCCTTACCAGCCGGAGCTCTCCCAGGGGGTACTCCAGGCGATCTTCGAATTCCAGACCCAGATCTGCGAGCTGTTCGGACTAGAGGTCGCCAACGCGTCGCTCTACGACGGGGCGAGCTCGCTGGTCGAGGGGGTCAATCTCGCGGTGCGTCAAACGGGCCGGGAGAAGGTCATCGTGAGCCAGGCGATCCATCCCCATTACCTCCAAGTTCTCAAAGCGTATACCTCAGGGTTAGACCTAGAAGTGCAGGTCACGGGCCTAGACGACACCGGCGTGCCCGATTGGGCCTCCGTCGACGCGGCCGACTCGGCGGCCCTCGTCTGGGGCTACCCGAACTTCTTCGGGCGGGTCGAAGACGGCCGGACTGCGTCCGACCAAGCTCATGCCGGCGGGGCACTTTCGATCGCTGTGGCCGACCCGACGATGCTGGGCGTCCTCGAGTCACCCGGGGCGCTGGGGGCCGATGTCGCCGCCGCTGAGGGCTATGCGCTGGGTAACAACCTGTCCTACGGCGGGCCCTATGTCGGGATGTTCGCCACCAAGCTCGATCTCGTCCGCCAGGTCCCCGGGCGGATCTGCGGCGAGACCCTCGATGCCGATGGCCGGCGCGCCTACGTTCTCACCCTCCAGGCCCGCGAGCAGCACATCCGCCGGGCCAAGGCCACCTCTAATGTCTGCACCAACCAGACCCTCATGGCCATCGCCGCGTCGATCCACATGGCGTGGCTCGGCCCGGTGGGGCTCGAGCGTCTGGGCGAGATCTGCATCCGCCGTACGGCTGAGGCTGCGGCCCGCCTGGGTGGCATCGACGGGTGCCGGGTGCGCTTCGCCGGACCCCATGGCAAGGAGTTCGTCCTCGAGACCCCGGTGGACGGGGACGAGATGGCCAGGGCCCTAGCGGTCCGCGGCTACCTGGCCGGCCCCTCGTTGGGACGCTGGTTCCCCGATCTGAAGAACTGCCTGTTGATCGCCGTGACCGAACGCCGAAGCGAGGAGGACCTCACCGGTCTCGTCGAGGCGATCGAGAAGGAACTGGCGGAACGATGATCCTCCCCGGCAGGCCTCTCGAGGCGTCCGCAGGCACGCGTGCGATCGAGGACGAGTTCCCCTTGGTCTTCGAGCTCTCGCGCCCCGGTCGTCGGGCCTGGTCCCTGCCGGATGCGGGGAGTGGCCCCGAGCTGTCAGAGGTCATCCCCGAGAACCTGCGGCGAAAGAAGGCTCCGGCTCTGCCGGAGGTCTCCGAGCGCGACCTCGTCCGCCACTACACGCGCATGTCCCAGCGGAACTGGGCCATCGATGTAGGGGCCTACCCACTCGGCTCCTGCACGATGAAATACAACCCCAAGGCGGCAGAGGATGCCGCCGCACTTCCCGGGTTCGCGCGTCTCCACCCCTTCGCCGACGACGAGTTGACGCAGGGAGCGTTGGAGCTGCTTGGGATCCTGGAGCGAGCTCTGTGCGAGGCCACGGGGATGGCGAGGCTGACCTTCCAACCGGCCGCCGGCGCCCAGGGCGAGCTAACCGGCCTCCTGATCATGCGTGCGTTCCACGAGTCGCGCGGCGAAGGTCATCGCAAGCGCGTGATCATCCCGGACTCGGCTCACGGCACGAACCCGGCCAGCGTCACGCTCGCCGGCCTGAAGGCACACGAGGTCCGATCCGACCCCCGCGGTCTCGTGGATGTCGACGCGCTGGAAGCCGCTCTCGGTGACGACGTGGCCGGCCTGATGCTCACGAACCCCAACACCCTCGGGTTGTTCGAGCGCGACATCCAGAAGATCGCCGCTGCTCTCCACAAGGTGGGCGGACTCCTTTATTACGACGGCGCCAACTTCAACTCGATCGTCGGTGTGGTGAGACCCGGAGACATGGGCTTCGACATCGTCCATCTGAACCTGCACAAGACCTTCGCCACCCCGCATGGGGGAGGGGGGCCGGGATCCGGTCCTCTGGCAGTGAGTCAACGGCTCGAGCGTTTCTTGCCGGCCCCCGTTCTCCATTGGGACGAACCTGCCGCGCGCTGGCGCTGGGATCACGACCGGCCCGATTCGATCGGTCGCATCCACAGCTTCCACGGCAATTTCGGGATCAACGTGCGGGCTTACACCTATCTCCGTTCGCTAGGACCCGAGGGCCTGAAGCGGGTGGCCGAACGCGCTGTGCTCAACGCCAACTACCTACGCGTGCTCATCGAGGGCGTCTTCCCCGGAGCGTTCCCCGGGGCCTGCATGCACGAGTTCGTCGCGTCGGCGAAACCCCTCAAGAAGCATGGTGTGAAAGCGATGGACGCGGCGAAACGCCTGATCGACCTCGGTTATCACCCTCCGACGGTTTACTTCCCGTTGATCGTGGAGGAGGCGATGATGATGGAGCCGACCGAGACCGAGTCCAAGGAGACGATCGACGGCCTCGCGGCAGCGATGATCCAGATCGCCAACGAGGCGGAAACCGATCCTCAACTCTTGATCGATGCTCCGGTGACGACCCCGGTCCGGCGACCGGACGAAGCTCGTGCCGCCCGGTCACTGCGTTTACGTTGGAGTCCCGAGTCTTCCTCCACCTAAGGTGACCACGGTCGACGAGCACGTCGACGAGATCGACGCCGCCGCGCCCTCCGGACGACGACCCGGCATGAGAGATGCCTGGCTCCAGGCGTTGAAGTGGGTCCTCCTCACCCGTTTGGTCTTCTTCGCTGTAACGGCTGCTGCAGCCATGTTCCTGTCACAGGACAGAGGAACCCCGGGACCCTCCTTCTTCGAGATGTGGTCGCACTGGGATGCGCGCCTCTTCTTCCTCGTCGCCGAGTATGGATACACGGACGGCGCCACCGACGCACACGCGAGCGCTTTCTTCCCGCTCTTCCCGATGCTGTTGAAGATGGTGCATACGATCGGGTTCGACTACGTCATCTCCGGCATCATCATCAACACCGTCGCGTGTCTCGTCGCATTCGCCTACCTCTACCGCTGGGCCGACGAGGAACTGGGGGAGGGGAGCGGCAACCGGGCCGTCGCCTATCTCGCCTTCTTCCCTACTGCGGTGTTCCTGATCGCTCCCTACAGTGAGGCCCTCTTCCTCGCGGGAGCTATCCCGGCGTTCTATTACGCGCGCCGAGCCAAGTGGCACCTCGCGGCCCTACCTGCCGCATTCGCGTCGTCGGCTCGCTTCGCGGGGTTGTTCCTTGTGATCGGGCTGGTCGGCGAGTTCCTCAGACAGAAGGACTACACAGCCCAAAAGGCGCTCAACGCGGCCGCTGCGATCGGGGCGGGACTCCTGCCGATGTTGGTCTATTTCACCTACCTCGCCCGAGTGAAGGGCAGCTTCTTCTACTACTTCACCGAGCAAAGAGATGGGTGGTTCCGGGAGCTCACCACCCCTTGGGAGTCCTTCCGGGCGACCTGGGCGGCCTTCGGGGGAGCAGGCATCGCCCCGAACTGGGTGATCGCGTGGAGGTTGGAGATCGTGGCCGCCATGCTGGGGGTTTCTTTCGTCATCTGGGCGATCCTCAAGAAGGAGTGGGGATACGTCGGTTATATGGCGACCTTCCTGGCGACCCTGATGATGTCGACCTGGTATTTCTCGGTCCCCCGGATGCTCCTCGGCTTTTTCCCGGTGGCGATCATGGCGGCCGGATATTCAAGGAACATGCCCTCCCGTCACGAAATCATCCTCGTAGCTACGATTCCCCTCGCGATAATGGGCGGGATCGCCTACACCACAGGGTCGTGGTTCTTCTGATGCATCATGAAAGGAACCCGATGCGGAGAGTGCGGATAGGGATCGTTGCGGCTGCGGTTGTCGCGGCCCTGACGAGCGCGCTGCCGACGGCCCCCATGGCTGCCGTCCAGCCCCCACAGGCATGCCTGGACCCGACCCGATCCATCTCTCTTTTCGCCGAGCCTCTACGGCGGGGCAAGATCGGATACGGACTCACGCCCGACACGGCTTCTATCCCTGGACCGACCATCGTCATGTACGAGGGCGATTGTCTAGCCATCAACCTCGTGAACGACACCGACAAGAAGATCAGCCTTCACGCCCACGGCGTGGACTACTCCGTAGCCAGTGACGGAACCCCTCTGAACAAGTCTTGCGTGAGGCCCGGGCTGTCACGTACCTATCTCTTCCAGGCCCATCTGCCCTCGGTCCGCCAGGATGGGACGTTCGAGGGCGGCTCGGCCGGCTACTGGAACTACCACGACCATTGCATGGGCACCCACCACGGGACAGGCGGGGTTCAGGCCGGGCTCTTCGGGGCATTGATAGTTCGCAGGGCCGGCGACACGGAGCCCGATCGCACATGCGTCCTTACGATGATCAACATCAGCTTCAACCTCCGAAGGGCCCCGAACACCCCCTCATGCACCTCGAACGTCGGCGACCGGGTGGAATTCGTCGTCATCGGCCATGGGGAGCTGTTCCACACGTTCCATCTCCATGGGCATCGGTGGGCCGACAACCGCACGGGCAGCCCTTCGGGACTGGACGATCCGGTGGCCTTCATCGACAATAAGACGGTGGGCCCCGCGGACTCATTCGGCTTCCAGGTGATAGCGGGGGAGCGCGTGGGCCCGGGGGCCTGGATGTATCACTGTCATGTTCAGAGTCACTCGGACGCAGGAATGTCGGGCATCTTCGTGGTAAAGACTCCTGAAGGCACCATGGACCAAGCGACCGCCCGGGCCATCAGGCGGTGGAGGCAGACGCATGCGAACTCATCGGGACGCCAGCATCACTAGGAACCGATCCGGCCGGAAGGCTTGGAGCGCGGCCCTCGTCGGGCTGGTCGCCGTCTTCGTCGCCCTTCCGTCGGTCTCGCAGGCACTGCCGCGTTCGGTCGTCATACGGGACAACTCGTTCAACCCCAAGGAGCTCCGTATCGACCCGGGCGACTCGGTCACCTGGAACAACCAGGGTGCGCTAACTCACTCGATCCAATCCGACCCCAGCGCCGACGACGGCAACTTCAAGTCGGAGGACCTCCAGCAGGGCGAGTCGTTCTCGGAGCAGTTCCCGGAGGTCGGCTACTACATCTATTTCTGCAAGTTCCACGGCTCGAGAGGGCGCGTTGGCATGTGGGGCGTGGTGATCGTCGGTGACGCTCTTCCTCCGCCCGATCTCGAGATCCAGAAAGACATCCGGCCCAAGCTGATCGTCCCGGATGACTTCCCGACCATCCAGAAGGCGGTCGATGCTGCAGCCGAAGGGTCGACGATCTCGATCAAGCCCGGCACTTACTACGAGGACGTCGTCGTCACGACACCGAACCTGGTGATCCAGGGTGTCGACCGGTTCCGGACGATCCTCCATGGGCAGGACAAACTGACGAATGGGATCACGGTGGACGGGACCCATGACATCGTCGTACGGAACATGACCGTCCGGAACTATCTCAGCAACGGGATCTACTTCAACGACGTCAATGGGTACACGGTCAACAGG
>JBKJYP010000186.1:0-6505 GCA_046715695.1 Actinomycetota bacterium
CGCCCGGGGTGCGATCGACGAGAGGGCGGGCTCGCCCGCTGCTGCCGCCGAGGGGGCCGACCTCGTGGTCCTCGCCGTCCCCGTCGACCGGATGCCCGAGACCTGCTCGTCGCTGGCTCCGGGAGTGGGGCTCGACGCCGTGGTGACCGATGTGGGCAGCGCCAAGGTCGAGCCCGTGGTCGCCGGGGAGGCAGCGTTCGGCGATCGTTTCGTGGGGGGCCACCCGATGGCCGGCTCGGAGCAGCACGGGATCGAAGCCGCCGACCCGCTCCTGTTCCAGGACGCCTGGTGGATCCTCACCCCCACGGCCGCAACCGCCCCAGACGCCTATAACCGGGTCGTCGAGCTGGCAAAGACGCTCGGGGCCCAGCCCATAGCCCTCGATCCGGGCGTTCACGACTCACTTGTCGCCCGCCTGAGCCACATCCCCCAGCTGACCGCGAGCACGCTGGTCGACCTCGCCGCCTCTTACTCATCCCCCGCCCGCCCCGGCCGCCCCGACCGTGAGGCGCTGCTCGGCCTCGCCGGCGCCGGATTCCGAGATGTGACCCGGATAGCCGCCAGCCACCCCGAGCTCTGGGTCGCGATCCTTCGCTCGAACCGCTCCGCCGTGCTCGAAGGACTGATGGCCTTCCAAGAGCGCCTGAGCAAGGTCGAAGGTCTCATGCGGGCGGGGGAATGGGAGCACCTCGGCGATTTCCTCGCCGATGCGCGCAAGGCCCGGATGGAGCTGTTCGCCAAGCCCGTCCAAGGAGGCGAGACGGTCGAGCTCCATCTCCTGGTGCCGGACCGCGCAGGAGTGCTCGCCGAGGTCACCACCGCCGCCGGCCGCCTGGGTGTCAACATCGAGGACCTGAGGATCATCCACTCCACCGAAGGGGGCCGCGGCCGTCTCGAGCTCCTGATCCTCGGCCCCGAGCGCGCCGCCGAGTTGCAGGCCACCCTCGAGGGCCTCGGCTACCACGTGGAGCTCACCGATGTCGACTAGTAGACAAGTCCCCGGACTCACCGGCACCCTGAAGGTCCCGGGGGACAAATCCATCACCGCCCGGACGGTCCTCATGGGGGCGATCTCCGAAGGCTTGACCGAGGTCGCGGGCGCCAACATGGGCGCCGACGTCCTGTCTCTGCTCGGGGCCGTGCGCGCTCTCGGCCCCAACGTCGACTTCGACGAGTACGACCAGACGATCGCGATCGATGGCGCAGGTTGGGACGGGTTGAAGGAGCCCTCGACGCCCTTGGATCTCGGCAATTCGGGGACGGGGCTTCGAACCATGGCCGGTCTCTGCTCGGGGATCGACGGTCTGTCGGTCCTCACCGGTGACGATTCGCTCAGCAGCCGGCCGATGCTACGGGTCGTT
The DNA here is from genome assembly GCA_046715695.1 of Actinomycetota bacterium. Classification (GTDB taxonomy): domain Bacteria; phylum Actinomycetota; class CADDZG01; order CADDZG01; family WHSQ01; genus DATLNM01. The sequence continues at coordinate 1,362 of JBKJYP010000186.1, forward strand.
GCTCCCCTTCGCCAGATGGGAGCGACTATCGACGGCCGGGCCCACGGCGACCGAGCCCCGCTCACTATCCGTGGCGGAGGCCTCACCGGCATCGACATTTCGACGACGATGGCGTCGGCCCAGGTCAAGACGGCCCTGCTCCTCGCCGGCCTCGCCGCCTCCGGACGGACGACGGTCACCGAGCCGGCTCGGTCGAGGGACCACACCGAGCGGATCATCAAGGCTGCCGAGCTTCCCTTGGAACGGAAGGGCCGGGCCGTGACCGTGACCGGTGGTTCGGTGGCCGAAGCGTTCGACTGGGAGGTGCCCGGGGACATCTCTTCCGCGCTGTTCCTGGTGGTTGCCGCCCTGATCGTCCCAGGCTCCGAGATCTTGATCGAGGACGTCGGCCTCAACCCGACCCGGACCACCGCTATCGATGTCTTGAAGCGGATGGGAGCAGACATCGAGATCGAACCGGAAGAAGGTGTCGAGTGGGAGCCGCGGGGGAACCTCGTCGCGCGCTCGTCGGATCTGATCGGAACGACGATCGAGCCGGGCGAGGTACCGGGTCTCATCGACGAGCTGCCGATACTGGCCCTGGCGGCGACACAAGCCGAAGGCAAGACCTCGGTCCGGGGAGCGAGCGAGCTCCGGGTCAAGGAGTCGGACCGCATCGAGGGCATCGCATCGGTGCTCGGGGCGCTGGGGGCCGAGGTCCAGACCGCCCCCGACGGATTCGACATCGAAGGGCCATTCGAGCTCGCCGGCGGGACGATCGACCCGTTGGGCGATCACCGTTTGGCGATGACGGCGGCGGTCGCAGGCCTGTTCACACCAGACAAGGTGCGCGTCGAGAACTGGTCCGTTGTAGACACGTCCTTCCCGGGGTTCGCAGAGCTCGTACGCGTTGCTCGGGGACGGCCACGAAAAGGACTTTTGAGATGAGGGAAGTCGTTGCCATCGACGGGCCCGCCGGCGCGGGGAAGACCACCGTTGCCAAGGCTGTCGCCGACGCGTTGGGCTGGCGCTACCTCGACACGGGCGCCATGTACAGGGCGGTCACGGCCCTGATGCTCGATAGGGGCTTCGACCCCCACAACGAGGAGTACGCCGAGGAAGTGGCCTCCAGCATGAAGCTGTTCCTCCAAGGCGAGCGGGTACTCGTGAACGGGTCCGACATGACGCGGCGCATCCGCCACCAGGACGTGACGGATGCGGTCCCCATCGTGGCGTCTCATCCCCACGTGCGAGAGCAATTGGTGGGATTGCAACGTCGTTTCGCCGACGAGGGCAAAGCCGTGATCGAGGGGCGCGACATATCGGCAGTTGTCGTTCCGGATGCTGCCGTGAAGGTGTTCCTGACGGCGTCGGGCGCGGTTAGGGCAGCGCGGCGTGGAGAACAGATGGGACTCCCGGGCGACGACACCACTGTCGCGATGATCGAGAGCGAGTTGACGGAGCGCGACCGCATGGATTCGAGTCGCGACGTGTCGCCTCTCACGCAGGTTGAAGACGCCGTCGTGCTCGACTCCTCCGAACGTTCTGTAGATGAGATCGTCGCCGAGATCGTGACGCTCGTGAAGAAGTTGCGAGCATGAGAAGCAACCTCCCCGTAGTGGCCGTTGTCGGCCGCCCAAACGTCGGTAAGTCATCGCTGGTCAACCGCATCCTCGGGAGCCGCGAAGCGATCGTCGCGGAGATGCCCGGCGTCACTCGTGACCGTCACGGGTTCATCGGTGAGTGGGGCGGAAGACGCTTCGAGATCTACGACACGGGTGGTCTCGAGCCGGGCGCCGACGGCCTCGAGGGCCGTGTGGCCGAGCAGGCTCTCGTGGCCATCGAGATGGCCGATGTCATCGTGCTCGTCGGCGATGTCAGTGCAGGCGTCAGCGAGGACGACCACATCGTCGCGAAGATCCTCCGCCGCACAGAGAAGCCCGTTCTCGTCGTTGCCAACAAGGCCGATGACCCCGCCGACGAGCCGGCTGCTGCCTCTTTCTACCGGCTGGGATTAGGTGAGCCCCATGCCCTTTCGGCGTTGCATGGCCGGGGCTCCGGTGACTTCTTGGAGGCGCTGAAGAAGGTCTTGCCCGAGGAGAAAGAAGAGGCCGGCGGGCCCTGGGCATCCATCGCGATCGTCGGTCGTCCCAACGTCGGGAAGTCATCCTTGTTGAACGCTTTAGCGCGCGATGAGCGAGCCATCGTCGACTCCGTGCCCGGCACCACTCGAGACCCTGTCGATGTGATCCTCGAGACAGCAGATGGTCGCTCCTTGAGAGTCGTCGACACTGCGGGGATGCGCAGACGCGTGCAGATCCGCAACGAGATCGAGTACTTCAGCTGGCTTCGTTCCATGCGCACACTGGAACGGGTTGATGCCGCGGTTCTAGTTGTCGATGCTTCCGAAGGTGTCACCGCTCCCGATCAGCGGCTCGCCGATGAGATCGAGGCGGGAGGAACCGCTTGCGTGGTCGTGCTCAACAAGTGGGACCTGATGTCGGAGACCGCTCCCGTCGGTCCCGACAGGGACAGGTGGGACCACGCATTCACCGACAAGCTCGGGTGGCTGGATTGGGCCCATCACGTCCGCATCTCGGCCCTCACCAAACGCAGCGTCGACAAGGTCTTGCCGGCCGTCGTCGACGCGGTCGAATCGCACCGCCGGCGCCTCCCCACCTCGGAAGTCAACCGACTGGTGATCGCAGCGCAAGAGAAGAACGCGCACCCGCGTCGGCGGGGGCGGGCGGTCAAGATCCGCTACGCCGTCCAGGCCGACATCTCGCCGCCGACGGTCATCCTGTTCACGAACGACAGGCTAGAGACCTCTTATCTCCGCTTCATAGAGAACCAGATCCGAGAGAAAGAGCCATTCACGGGTTCGCCATCCGTCTCTCAGTCAGAGTGAAGAAACGCGAACCCCGAGAGGACTAACCGTTCTTTTCACCTTTCCTGTACCTAAAGGTGCACTTTTGGTGAAAAGAACGGGAGCGACCTTGAGACAGGCCTCGATATGATGGGTCTGCAACGCTACGGGGCGTAGCGCAGTTTGGTAGCGCACCCGGCTGGGGGCCGGGTGGTCGTCGGTTCAAATCCGGCCGCCCCGACCAAGAGATCCAAGAAGGGTGCAGCAATGAGCCCTTCGCGTTCGTCTAAGGCTCAGATGCGGATAGCTCTGATCGTGCTCGCTTGCCTCTCTTTCCTAGTGGATCCCAATTCCGCGCGGTCTGAAGGGGAATGCTCACTCCCCGACGACGATAGATGTGAGCTGTGGTCCTCGACCTGGGACTCTGGCCGCAACGACTCTCGAGATGGTGCCTATCGCGAGGACCCAGCCGATCTAGCTGCGCACGGGAGATGGCTTTACATCATGGGTGAGTCTCAGGAGAGCGCTGAAGACTCCGACGTCTTCCTTGTCAAGACGAACGCGCTCACTGGTGCCTTGGTCTGGGACACCCGGGTCTCGGACCGCACCCCAAGCCTTGATGCGGCCAGCTCCATCGCTGTGAGTCCGAGCGGATCCACTCTTTACCTCTCGGGTACCCGCGACTACGACACTCGAGGACACGGGAAGATCTTCCTCTCGGCTTTCTCGGCCAGCGGTCGGGAGCTCTGGTCTCACGCCGTGCACGGGGGGAAAGCGTGGGGGGCCGATGCAGAGGTCATCGCCGACGGCGATGGGGCCTACGTAACTGGATCCGCTCACCAGAAGGGCGCGCTACGACAGGTCGTGACTGCTCGGTATTCCGCGGATGGCACTCGCATCTGGAAACGCATCTACGGACTACCAGATGCCAAAGAGTCGGCATCTGACCTTGCGACCGACGGAAGTCGGGTATTCCTAACCGCGACGCGAAAGATCACCCGGCGTGACCATGACCTCGTAACGCTCGCCTATGACCAGGACGGTGAAAAGCTCTGGGAGTTCGTCTCTCAAGACGACGTACCCGGTTATGCATACGGCGCCGAGGTGCGCTACCGGAACGAGCATGTCTTTGTGTTCGGGACGGTCCAGGAGTTCAAAGCGTCTGCTGGGATCACTACCTCGGGCATGTACGCCTTGGATGCAGCCACGGGTAATGTCTTGTGGTCGGACGAAACCAGCGTCGTCGACGCGGGTTACGCGTCGGGTCCGAACCTGGCCTTGTCTCCAGACGGCACGCTCGCCTACGCGATCGGTCTTCCGGGCCCCTCTCCAACAGAACACTTCGAGGAGTTCCTGGTTCGGGCGTGTGACTCCGGCACCGGACAGATCCTGTGGACCGCGACCTACGACCCTGCCATCGGCGATGTCATCTCCACAGATGCGGTGGCAAGGGAAGAAGGGGTGATCGTCGGCGCGGTCTCGATAACAACGGCCCACAGAGACATGATGACCTTTTCCTTCTCCAGAGAGACCGGATCGATCCTTTGGTCGGCTCGACACAACCCTTCTCAGGACGCCAATGCCGAGGTCGAAAGCAGCGCGATCGGGTTGGGCCCGAACCACATGGTCATCCATGCAGGTCACGTCTACGACGGAGTCTCAGAAAGCGGTCAAGGCTACGGACGGAACGACGTAGTGATCGCTGCCTACGAATAGTCCTAACGGTCGGGAGTCGGGCTCAAAGTAGTCTCGGCTCCAATGTCTTCCGAGGCCACAGACACCGATCAGCCTGTACATGCCGGCAATCTGACTATCCCTAATGTTCTGTCTGCTCTTCGATTGATCTCGGTTCCAGTCTTCGTAACCTTGTTCGTGCAGGGCAACGAGAACATCGCCGTGGCGATCTACATCACGGGGGCGTGGACGGACTTCTTCGACGGATACATCGCCCGCCGGTTCAACCAGGTGACCGAGCTCGGCAAGCTCCTCGACCCCCTGGCGGACCGGGTGATGATCGTGGCGTTGACGATCGCTCTCGTGGCCCGGGACATATTGCCTTTGTGGCTTGCTCTGGTTCTGATCGTGCGGGACGTCTTGATACTTGCGGCGTTCCCGGCCCTCGAGAAGAGGGGAGTGGCCAGGATCCGGGTCAACTTCGTCGGGAAATGCGCGACAGCCGCATTACTGACCGGCCTTAGCTGGCTCGCCTGGTCCGAGACGACGTTCATCGGAGCGAGGTTCGGGGATGAGATAGGCATGCCTCTAGTGATCCTCGGAGCGATCCTCTATTGGGTGGCCG
>JBKJYP010000187.1:0-5982 GCA_046715695.1 Actinomycetota bacterium
GCCTACCGGCCACCCGTTGTAGGCGCACACCGCATCGAGAGTGGCTTGGAGAGCGTCCTCGATCTGTTCCGCTCCGTTGGCCGCTTCCGCAACTGTTTGAAGAAGTTGGACTATCGAGTTCTTCCGACGGAGCGCGGCCTCCGCCAGCTTGCGCTCGGTTATCTCTCGCTCCAGCTTGCGAAGCCTGCTCTCGAGCAGCTCCCTCTGCGAGATCAGCATCCGGTTCTTCTCGTACAGGTCGACGAACAGCCGGACCTTGGCTTTCAGGATCCACGGGTCGAACGGCTTGGAGAGATAGTCGACCGCCCCGGCCGAGTAACCGCGCAGAGCCTGGTGCGGCTCCCGACTGATCGCGGTCAAGAAGATGATGGGGATATCACGGGTCTTGGTCCGTCGCTTGATCTCTTCCGCCGTCGAGAACCCGTCGAGGCCGGGCATCTGTACGTCGAGGAGGATCACCGCGATCTCGTTCTTGAGGAGCTTCTTGAGTGCTTCCTCGCCCGAGTTGGCTTTGATGATCCGCAGATCGAGAGGCTCGAGCATCTCGCCGAGAGCCATCAGGTTCTTGGGCTGATCGTCGACTATCAGGATGCTCGCGCGCGGAGGCGTGTTCATCGAGCGGCCCCGGCTGCTTCCGACCGGCAGAGAGCCGACAGGTACGGCCCGATCTCCTCCAACGGCATGACGAGATCGGCACCGCCGGCAGCGATCGCGGCCCTAGGCATCTCCGAGCTGGTTGCGGTCTCGGGCTGCTGCACGATGCCGAGGCCTTCTGCATCGTGGATCCTGCGCAGACCGGCCGCTCCGTCTTCGTTCAGCCCGGTCAGGATCACGCCCACAGCCGCTGGTCCGTAGGCATCAGCGACAGACTCGAAGAGAACATCGACCGACGGCCGGCTGAACTGAACTGGCGGGTCTACGGACAACGCGATCTGCCCATCCTCGACGAGCATGTGGTAGTCGGCCGGAGCCACGTACAGATGTCTCTCTTGGATCGGTGTTTTGTCTTCCGGATCGATCGCCGTGAACCCCGAGTTCTTGTCAAGGAAGGAAACGAGCCCTTGCGTGGAGTCGGCATGCCGGTGTTGAGCCAGCAATACCGTGACGTCGAGATCTGCAGAGATCATGGGCAGGAGGATCTGGAGGGCTTCGAGACCTCCTAAGGATGCGCCTATGGCGATCACCTTCGGAGCCTCCATCAAAGAACCTTCCTGAAGATGCGCTCTTTGCCGATGAGCTCTTCGTAAGCGTCCTCATAGCCGGTGAACCTCAACGACTCCTTGTGGCCTATGGCCAACATCCCGAAGTTCACCAAGCTGTCGTGGAAGAGGCCGTGCACCTGTGCCTGGAGCTCGCGAGAGAAATAGATCATCACGTTCCTGCAGACGATCATGTTGAACTCGTTGAAGGAACGATCGGATACCAGGTTGTGCTGGGCGAAGACGATGTTCTCTTTCAGCGAGCGCCGGATGATCGCGGTGTTCCCCTCGGCCAGGTAGTAGTCAGAGAAGGCTTGGGTGCCACCCGACCTGATGTAGTTGTCGGTGTAGGTCTGCATACGGTGAAGAGCGACGAGCCCAGAAGAGGCCTTGTTCAGGACCGCCTCGTTGATGTCGGTTGCGTAGATGCGTGAGCGCTCGTATAGCCCGCACTCCTCGAGGATGATCGCGAGGGAGTACGTCTCCTCTCCCGTGGAACAACCTGCGTTCCAGATCCGGATGAACGGATAGGTGCGCAGGATCGGGACTACGCGTTCTCTGAAGGCAACATAGAAGCTCGGGTCTCGGAACATGGATGTCACGTTTACCGACAGGTCGAGGAGCAGCCGCTCCATCACCTGCGGGTCGTGCAAGATCTGTTCCATCAGGCCCGTGAGGCTCGAGCAGTCTTCAGCCCTCGCCCTCCTCCAGAGCCTCCGACGTATCGATCCGCGCGCGTAGCTCCTGAAATCGAACCCGTAGCGCTGGTAGATAGCCTCCAGAAGGAGGTCGATCTCCAGCGACTCCAGGTCCCCATCCGGCCGGGACATCCGCCTTTCGACGTTCTCCGGGTGGATGTCGGGCCACGTTGCACTCATGTTTTAGCGGTACAGCCACACACGCATCAGCGAAAGTAGCTGATCCGTGTCGACAGGCTTGGTGATGTAGTCGGAAGCACCGGCTGCGATGCTCTTCTCGCGGTCTCCCTTCATCGCCTTGGCCGTCAGGGCGATGATCGGCATGTTCTTGAACTTGGTCATCTTGCGGATCGCCGTCATCGTTTCGTACCCATCCATCTCCGGCATCATGATGTCCATCAGGACCAGGTCGATGCCGACGGCTTCCTTCAGGACGTCGATCGCGTCTCGTCCGTTCTCGGCGTAAGCCACTTCCATGCCGTGACCCTCGAGGACGCTAGTCAGAGCGAAGACGTTGCGCACGTCGTCGTCGACGACGAGGACCTTCTTGCCCTCGAACACGACGTCTGCGTCGTGGAGCTGTTCGATCATCTTGCGCTTCTCGACCGGCAGCCTCGCCTCGACCCGGTGCAGGAACAGGGCGGTCTCGTCGAGAAGCCGCTCGGGCGAGCGAACGTCCTTGATGATGATCGTCTGCACGTACCTCTTCAGACGCGTCTCTTCTTTCCGGGTGAGGTCCTTGCCCGTGTAAACGATGACCGGGAGGTCCTTGAACCGTTCGTCCTTCTTGATCTTTTCTAGGAGGTCGAAGCCACCCATCTGCGGCAGCTTCAGGTCCAGCACCATGCAGTCGAAATGCCTGACCTCTAGCTCTTTCAGAGCTTCCTCACTGGAGGCAACCGCAGTGACGTCGACGTCGTCGCCTGTTCCGATCAACTCGACCATCGCGTTGCGCTCGATGTCATCGTCTTCGACGACCAACAGGCTCTTGGCTCCTCTGTCGATGAACCCCGAGATCCCTGCAAGGGCCTCGTCCAGGACCTCGACGGTGACCGGCTTCTGCAGGAAGGCCACGGCCCCCGCCTTCAACGACGATTGCCGCTCATCTCCGGCCGAGATGATGTGAACCGGGATGTGGCGGGTGTTGGAGTCGTGCTTCAGGTGACGAAGGATGTCGAGCCCACTGATCACCGGCAGTTGCAGGTCCAGGATGATCGCGTCGGGCTTGAACTCACGGGCATGCGCGAGCCCCGTGTCGCCTCGGATGGCGACGAGCACCTTGAAGCCCCTCTCTCTCCCGACCTCGAGCGTCGCGTGCGCGAACCCCGGGTCGTCCTCGATAACGAGGAGCACTCGGTCGCCCGGCTGGATGTCGTAGCGGTCGTCGTCGACCTCACTGCTTTCGAGCAACGTCGGGTCGGCTTCCATCATCGCCTCGACCCCATGGGTCGAGGACTCGAGCTCGGGCATCTGCTCGAGGATCGGGACCTGCTTGAACATGAACTCGTCCTCGTCCAGCTCGATGACCTCGACGGCCTGGTAGACGTCGGGCAGGTAGAGCGTGAAGGTCGATCCCTCGCCCTCCTTGCTGACGACTCCGATCTCACCACCGAGGAGCCGGGCGATCTCCCGGCTGATCGAGAGGCCGAGGCCAGTGCCACCGTAGCGACGGCTCGTGGTCCCGTCGGCCTGCTGGAACGCCTCGAAGATCAATCTCAGCTTGTCCTCGGGGATGCCGATGCCGGTGTCCGTGACCGAGAACGCAACCACCTTGTTCGCGGCGTTCAACGTGTCGTTCATGTAGCGCTTGCCTGCGGGTGCCGGCTCGATCCTGAGTCCAACAGCCCCCTTCTCGGTGAACTTGAAGGCGTTGCTGAGCAGGTTGTTGAGGATCTGCTGCAACCGCTGCTCGTCGGTGACGATCGCCGACGGCATGTCCTCGGAGAACGAGGTCTCGAGTTGCACCTTCTTCTCCGACGCGATCGGGCTGAATGCCGACTGCACGTAGTCCTTCACATCGGATAGTGGCAGGTCGGTTGCGTGGATCTCCATCTTCCCGGCCTCGACCTTCGACAGGTCCAAGATGTCGTTGATCAACCCGAGCAAGTCCGATCCGGCGTTGTGGATCGTCGATGCGAACTCGACCTGCTTGTCCGTGAGGTTCCCGTCCGAGTTGTCAGTCAGCAGCTTCGCGAGGATCAGCAAGCTGTTGAGCGGCGTGCGCAGCTCGTGCGACATGTTGGCCAGGAACTCCGACTTGTACTTGGAGCTCAATGCTAGTTGCTGCGCCTTCTCTTCGAGGCTGGCCCTCGCCATCTCGACCTCGCGGTTCTTGATCTCGATGTTGCGGTTCTGCTCGGCTAGCAGGGCCGCCTTCTCCTGTAGCTCCTCGTTGGTCTGCTGCAGCTCTTCCTGCTGGGTCTGGAGCTCTTCGGACTGGCTCTGCAGCTCCTGCGTGAGTCGCTGCGACTCGGCCAGCAACTCCTCGGTCCTCATGTTGGCGATGATCGTGTTCAACACCACGCCGAGCGTCTCGATGAGCTGGTCGAGGAACGTGAGGCTGACCTCGCTGAAGGGCCGGAAAGATCCCAGCTCGATGACACCGAGGACCTGGTCCTCGAAGAGGATCGGCACCACCACGATGTTGACAGGTGTGCCTTCGCCGAGGCCTGAGGTGACCTTGATGTAGTCCTCGGGGGCCTGGGTGATGAGGATCGGTTTCTTCTCCATAGCAGCCTGTCCGACGAGGCCCTCACCGAAGATGAAGCGGTTGGAGACGTTCTTGCGAGCCTTGTATCCGTAGCTCGCTCGCAGCTTCAAGCCGGCTTGGTCGTCTGCTCCCTCGGCGACCTCGGCGAGGAAGAACGCACCGTGCTGAGCGGACACCGTCGGGGTCAGCTCCGACATGATGAGGCGCGTGACCTGCTGGAGGTCGCGCTGCCCCTGCATCATCCCGGAGATCTTGGCCAGGTTCGTCTTCAGCCAGTCCTGCTCTTGGTTCGTCTTCGTCGTCTCGGCGAGGTTCGTGATCATCTGGTTGATCTTGTCTTTGAGCTCTGCGACCTCGCCTTGCGCTTCAACCGTGATGGACCGCGTCAGGTCACCCTGGGTAACAGCGGTAGACACCTCGGCGATGGCTCGCACCTGGGTAGTCAGGTTGGCCGCGAGCTGGTTCACGTTCTCGGTGAGGCCCTTCCACGTTCCCGAGACACCTTCCACCTCGGCCTGACCACCGAGGATCCCCTCGGTGCCGACCTCTCGGGCTACACGGGTCACCTCGGCGGCGAAGGAGCTGAGCTGGGACACCATCGTGTTGATCGTGTTCTTGAGCTCGAGGATCTCGCCCTTCGCGTCCACGGTGATGGTCTTGGAGAGGTCACCGGTTGCAACGGCGGTGGTCACCGCAGCGATGTTTCGCACCTGGTCGGTGAGGTTCGACGCCATGAAGTTCACGGAGTCGGTGAGGTCTCGCCACGTTCCGGAGACGCCCTTCACCTGCGCCTGACCACCGAGCTTGCCTTCCGTACCGACCTCGGTAGCCACACGGGTCACCTCGTCGGCGAAGGAGGACAGCTGGTCCACCATCGTGTTGATCGTCTTCTTGAGTTCGAGGATCTCGCCCTTCACGTCCACGGTGATCTTCTGTGAGAGGTCACCGTTGGCGACTGCGGTCGTGACCTGCGCGATGTCTCGCACCTGAGAAGTCAGGTTGGCGGCCATGAAGTTCACCGAGTCCGTGAGGTCCTTCCAAGTACCGGAGACATCACGCACCTGCGCCTGACCACCGAGCTTGCCTTCCGTACCGACCTCTCGGGCGACACGGGTGACCTCGGCGGCGAAGGAGGACAGCTGGTCCACCATCGTGTTGATCGTGTTCTTGAGTTCGAGGATCTCGCCCTTCGCTTCCACGGTGATCTTCTGCGAGAGGTCGCCTCGGGCCACAGCCGTCGTCACCTGAGCGATGTTTCGCACCTGGCTCGTCAGGTTCCCGGCGAGGAAGTTCACGTTGTCGGTGAGGTCACGCCACGTTCCCGACACGCCCTCTACTCGAGCCTGCCCACCGAGCAGTCCTTCCGTACCAACCT
>JBKJYP010000188.1:0-3679 GCA_046715695.1 Actinomycetota bacterium
CCGTGCAGGAGCTCATCGCCAACTCCCGGATCGAGATCGACCAGGCACGCCTGCTCGTCTACAACGCTGCCTGGCTGATCGATCAGCACGGCGCCAAGGGCGCCAAGTCCGAGATCTCCGCGATCAAGGTCTCCGCCCCCGCCGTGGCCTGCGCAGTGATCGACCGCGCCATCGAGGTCTTCGGGGCCGCCGGCGTCTCCGACGACACCGTCCTGGCCGGCTTTTACGCCTGGGCGCTCGTGCTCCGCATCGTGGACGGCCCCGACGCCGTACACCGCCGGACCATCGCCCGCCAAGAGCTCAAGCGCACCCCTTCGTACGTTGGCTGACCAGGAGCAACGATGAACCCGCTGGATAGATTCCGCCTCGACGACAAGGTCGTCATCATCACCGGCGCCAGTTCCGGCCTCGGTGTCGGCTTCGCCCGGGCCACCGCTGCCGTCGGCGCCACCCTCGTGCTCGCCGCACGCCGCGAAGACCGACTCGTGGTCCTCGCCGACGAGCTCCGGGAGGCCGGCTCGACGGTCCTCACGTGCCGGACGGACGTCTCGGACCAGGCAGCTTGCGAGGAACTAGCCCAAGCCGCCGTGGCTGAGTACGGGCGGATCGATGTCCTGGTCAACAACGCCGGGATCGGGCGAGCGGGCAGCGCACTGCGCGAGGACCCGGACGTGTTCCGCCAGAGCATCGACACCAACCTCAACGGCAGCTATTGGATGGCGCGAGCGTGCGCCCCCCACATGCCCGACGGATCCTCGATCGTCAACATTGCCAGCGTGCTCGGCCTGGCCGCTTCGCGCTACCCCCAAGCGGGCTACAGCGCGAGCAAGGCCGGAGTAATCGGACTGACCCGCGACCTGGCCCAACAGTGGTCAGGCCGCAAGGGCATCCGGGTCAACGCTCTGTGCCCTGGGTACTTCGACAGCGAGATCACCAATGCCGAAGGTGCCGAGAACCTACGCACCATGGTCGCGGACAACAGCATCCTCGGACGCTTCGGCACCCAAGAAGAACTCGACTCCGCACTGCTCTTCCTCGCCTCGCCCGCGTCGACCTACATGACCGGCACCTCGCTCGTGATCGACGGTGGACTGTCCACCACAATCTGACCCTTTTGCGTCACCCACCTGTGGGTCACCACAACCAACCTGAAGGAACGCCGAGGCCCGAGGCAGTGATCGTTTCCGTCGCCCGCTCCCCCATCGGCCGCGCCAACAAGGGTCCCTCACGGCCTTCCGCGCCGACGAGCTGACCGCGATCGTCAGGACCGCGCTCGACAAGATCCCTGCTCTCGACCGGAAGACCGTCGACGACCTCTAACTCGGGTGCGGCCTGCCCGGCGGCGAGATGGGCCACAACACGGGCCGGATCGTCAACGACCTCAACGACATGGACGAGGTCCCGGCGCGACGATCACCCGCTACTGCGCCCTCCGTGCAGACCGGATGGCCTTCCACGCCATCAAGGCCGGCGAGGGCGACGTCTTCACCTCGGCCGGTGTCGAGACGGGCTCGCGCTTCGCCAAGGACACGTCCGACCACACTCCCGGCACCCGCAACGAGGTCTTCGCCGATGCGCAGGCACGCACCGAGAAGACCGCCAAGGGTGGGCAGGACCGGCACGACCCGCGTATGGACGGACAAGCTACCCGACGCCTACATCGCGATGGGCCAGATCGCGGAGAACGTCGCGCGCCTGCGCGGCCTGACAGCCACGCCGCCGCTGTAGGAGCGTTCGACGCGTCCTGGCCAGATCGTGCTTGTCCTTGCCTTATGAGGACCGGCGGTCCCGCTGATGCAGGACGCTCGTCGTGCCGCTGCTGCAGGACTTCCGTGTCTGCGCGATATCAACACGGACCGGCTCGTGCGGGACGAACCCCATCACGTGCGGAATCGCCGCGATCAGGTCGGACGGCGCGGTCACTCTGATCGAACCACTCATCGCAACCTTCCGTCTAGGGCTTCTCGCCCCGCGTAGCACGTTCGTCCGATCGAGTTCGGGCGACGTCCGAGGACGGGTTAGTTCAGGAGCTTGAGTGCGAGTTGCGTCGATCGCGCTTGATACGACTGAGCGTGGCGGTAGAGCCGGCACAATTCAGCTGCGCGCGTAGCTCTTACGAAATTCTTCGGCGATAGCACGGCGGTCGACCTTGCCCGATGCAGTGCGAGGTAGCCGCTCATAGACGACCCAACGCTCCGGAACTGCATAGTCGGGCAAGGTGGCGTGCAGGCCACGGGAAACTGTCTTTTCGTCGAACCCCTCTCCGGGGCGTGTCTCGACGGCGGCGGCGATGCGATTCTGCAGGATCGGGTCGTCGAAGCCGAAGACAGCGGCGTCGGAGATTCCGGGTTGCTCGGCCAAGCGGGACTCGACGTGGGAAGGCAGCACCTTCTCGCCGCCCCGGTTGATGACGTCGTCAACGCGTCCCGACAGCCACAGGAGACCTTCCGGGTCCAGGTGGCCGAGGTCACCGGTGTGCAACCATCCGTCGCGGATCTTTGTCGCTGTAAGTTCAGGCTGTCGCCAATACTCAGTCATGCAGCTCGGACCGGAGACGCACACCTCACCTTCGACCATGGTCGGCACCTCGGCGCCCAGCTCGTCGACAATGCGGAGCGCCACGCCGTCGGCTGGTAAGCCCACGGATTCGCCCTTGGTCGCGATGAGGTTGGCCGGGAGAAAGGTGCATACTGAAGTGAACTCCGTCAGGCCGTACCCGTGGATCAGAGTCAGATGAGGCCACCGAGCCAGAAGCTCCTGGGTCCACGCCGCTGGCATGGGGCTCCCCCCGAAGAACACCACCTTGGCCCTTGCAAATACAGCATCACTGCCCTCCGCCACCATAAGCAGGCGAAGAATGCTAGGGACGGCGGTCACGTAACTGACCGGATGGTCAGCGAACTCCTTTACGGCCGTTGTCGTCCGGAACTTCGTGAGCAAGTCAGTGCGACCACCAGCAAGCAGCATATGGCCGAGTTGGTCGACGAAACCGGTGTTGTGAAAGAGCGGCACCACAATCAACGTGCTGTCCTCAGCACCGCTGTTGAGGTGGTCGCGGAGGGTCTGCGAGGCGTGCACGAGGGCGTCATGCGTCAAGACCGCACCCTTAGGCACTCCCGTGGTCCCGGAAGTGAAACTGATGACCTCAGGGCTGACTGGATCCGGCAGGTCTGGCAGGACCTTCTCGGAATGAGACCCCGGGGCTACAAGCGTCGCCACGTCTTGAGCAGGTCGCTGTGGACCACAAGCGTGACCGAGGTGTAGATGCTCGTCGTCGTGGAGGATGAGGGAGGCGTCCAGAAGGTCACATTGCTCCACGAACTGGGCTGGGTTAAGGCGATTGTTAGCCGGCGCTGCGATCGCACTGAGCCGAAGAATCGCAAGATATGCGACGACCCAAGGGATGCTATTGCCCCCCACCAACACCACGCGATCACCGGCGGTGATCCCTGAATCAGCTAATCGCGACGCCGCCGCGCGCACCGCCATGTCGAGTTCGCGATAGGTCCAGGTGGTCCTCTCATGTCGCAGCGCGAGAGCCTCCGGTGATGTCTGGGCCCAGAAATGCAAAGCATGCGGGATGGTTGCCAGAAGATCCGGATGGCTCAAACTCGACATGTGACGTCCTACTTTAATGAAGGTTCATTCATATGGTACCACATGTCCCCCTCACTTACAG
>JBKJYP010000189.1:0-5281 GCA_046715695.1 Actinomycetota bacterium
GCTTCGCCGATCGTCACTAGAACGGTTCCCACCGGAACTACCTGCCCGGCTTCGACATGGATCTTGTTCACGAGTCCGCCGAAGGGGGAGGGGATCTCGGCTGTGGCCTTGTCGGTGATGACCTCGACGAGCGGGTCGTCTTCGTTGATCACGTCACCCTCGGCGACGAGCCACCGATCGACCTCGGCTTCGGCCACGCCTTCTCCCAGATCGGGAAGCTTGAAGTCTGGCATCAGAAATCCAGCACCTTTCTCGCCCCGGCCATGATCCGATCCACCGACGGCAGGTAGTCGTCCTCGTTAGCGAACTGCGGGAAGGGCACATCGAAACCGGTCACACGGCCGACTGGAGCCTCGAGGTCCAAGAGCGCCCGTTCGTGGATCAAGCTCGAGACCTCGGCCCCCAGGCCGGCCGTGCGGGGGGCCTCATGGACCACCATCGCACGCTTACATTCTGCAGCCGCACCGACGATGGTTTCAACATCGAGCGGATAGAGGGAACGCAGGTCGATCACCCTCGTCTGTGTCCCCGTCTCCGCCGCCAGCCGTTCGGCGGCCTCGAGACTCAGGGGAACCGTGGCTCCGTAAGAGAAGAGAGCGAGGTCTTTCCCTTCGCGCGCTACTCGGGCGGTCGATAGCTCGAGGTTGAAGTCGACGCCGGCGGTGGGTCCGATCGGGAACGGCAAGCTCTCGGCAACCTCTTCTCGCCCGGCCCTGTAGATGCGCTTCGGTTCCATGAAGATCACAGGGTCGGGATCCTGGATCGCCGCGATCAACATGTCCCGAGCATCGTTGGGCGTGCTCGGACAAACCACCTTCAGCCCCGGCACGTGACAGAAGAGTGCCTCGGGGGAATCCGAGTGCAGCTCCGGTGCCCGGACGCCTCCGCCGAAGGGGATCCGGATCACCAGGGAGGCGGGCACTTCCCCGCGAGTGCGCCACGCGTATCGCGCTGCGTGGACGACGATCTGTTCGAAGCCCGGGTAGACGAAGGTGTCGAACTGGATCTCGACGACGGGGAGCAGTCCGTAAACCGCCATGCCTATGGCGGTGCCCACGATCCCCGCTTCGGCAAGGGGGGTGTCGACCACCCGGGCTTCGCCGAAACGATCGAGGAGACCCGCGGTGACCCGGAAGACGCCGCCCGTCCTGGCGACGTCCTCACCGAGCACGACGACACGATCGTCGTGCTCCATCGCCTGATGCAGGCCGAGGTTCAAGGACTCGACCATCGTCAGCTCGCCCACTCAGGCCCTCTCTTCTTCGGGTCGCTGGACCGGAGTCACCGGCTTGACCTCCGGCGGACGGGTGACAGCGTTCAATTCTTCGATCGCCTCATCGAAGCTGAATGGGCGTCCTGATGCGTAAACGTGGTCGAACATGCTCTCGGGGGTGGGACGCGGCATCGTCTCCATGTCTTTGACCGCAGCGGCGATGACGATCTTGGCCTCATCCTGGATGTTCTCGATCGCGCCTCGGTCCATCACACCGATCCGGCGCAGGAAACCGGCGAAACGTCCCACGGGCTCGAGCGCCTTCCACTTCTCCGATTCGGCTTCATCGCGATACAAGCGCGGGTCATCGGCGGTCCCGTGGGGACCGATGCGATAACAGAAGGCCTCGACCAGGGACGGCCCGGCTCCGTTGCGTCCACGTTCGAGCGCTTGTTTCGTGGCCTGCCAGCAGGCGAGAGGGTCGAATCCGTCCACGCGAATCCCGGGCATCCCATAGCCCCGGGACTTCTCGGCGATCGTTTCGGTCGCCATCTGTTTGCTAACGGGGGTGGAGATCGCCCACTGGTTGTTCACGCAGAAGAAGACGGTCGAGGTCTTGAAGACGGATGCGAAGTTCAGGGCCTCGTGGAAATCGCCTTCGGAGGTGGCCCCGTCCCCGAACCACACGACGGAGCTCGACGTCTCGTTCTTGATCTTGGCGGCCCAGTCACGACCGACGGCGTGAGGGAGATGGGTTGCTATAGGGACGCAGATCGGAGCGACGCGGTTCTCGCGCGGGTTCCAGAACCCCTGCGTGCCCCCATAACCCCGCCACCACGCAAGGATCGTCGACGCCGGAACGCCTCGGAGGATCCCGATCGCGTTCTGCCTGTAGGAAGGGAAGAGCCAGTCCTCGTCGCTACAGGCGGATGCCGGCCCGGCTTGAGTGGCCTCCTCGCCCCAGTAGAGAGCGTATGTACCCAGCCGTCCCTGTCGCTGCAAGGCCACGGCTCGTTCATCGAATGTCCTCAGCAGAACCAGCTGACGGTAGATATCGATGAGTTCTTTGTCGCCGAGCCCATCGGGGACTTCGCCATCAGGCACGTCGGCTCCATCACCGATGATCCTTACTAGGGTCGCCACGTGTTCAGTTATGAACCTGTGGGCCGTATTCAGCCGTGCGAACGAGCCGGATCCGACTGATCTTCCGGACGCGCTCTTGCGCGTGCTCTTCAGCGGCGCGAGCTGTCGAGATGTTGCGCTCTCTCGCCATCGCGAATATGAGTTGGAGGGCCTTGTAGATGCTTTCGACCTTCTTCATAGCGCGCTCTCGGTCGTAGCCTCGCAGCTCATCTTCGACGTTGATCAGGCCGCCCGCATTGATGACGAAGTCCGGGGCATAGAGGATGCCGAGGTCCTTCAATTTGTCGCCGTGCTCTTGGCGCGCTAACTGGTTGTTGGCCGCACCGGCGATGATCTTGCAGCGGTACTCGGAAAGCGTGTCGTCGTTGATCCCGCCCCCGAGCGCGCAGGGTGCGAAGATGTCGACCTCCATCTTGTGGATCCCTTCGAGCGGTGCGGTTTCCACGCCGAAGTCGGAGACGGCACGGGCAAGATTGTCGACGTCGATGTCTCCGATCGTGACTTGGGCGCCTTCCTCCACGAGGTATCCGCAAAGCGCGTGCCCCACCTTGCCGACTCCTTGGAGCGCGACGGTCCGGCCCTTGAGTTCCGCATCACCGAAC
The DNA here is from genome assembly GCA_046715695.1 of Actinomycetota bacterium. Classification (GTDB taxonomy): domain Bacteria; phylum Actinomycetota; class CADDZG01; order CADDZG01; family WHSQ01; genus DATLNM01. Next base: position 2,959 of record JBKJYP010000189.1, read on the forward strand.
ACCTCGAGCGCACAAGCCTTGATGCCCTGCAGAACGCCGAAGGCCGTGACCGGACTCGGATCACCCGAGCCACCGTAAGTGTGTGAACAGCCGGTCACCCAACGGCTTTCCCGGCGGACCGTGTCCATGTCTTCGAGCGCCGTGCCTACGTCCTCCGCTGTGATGTAGCGGCCGCCCAGCGTCTCGACGAACCGGCCGTACGCTCGGAGCAGCTCTTCGGTCTTGATCCGCTTGGGGTCGCCGATGATGACGGCTTTTCCGCCACCCAGGTCGAGACCGGCGGCGGCGGCCTTATAGGTCATGCCCTTGGCCAGACGCAGGACGTCGACCAGTGCCAGCTCTTCGTTCTCGTAGGGGTAGAAGCGAGTTCCGCCGAGTGCAGGGCCCAGAGCCGTGGAATGGATGGCGATGATGGCCTTCAGCCCCGATCGATCGTCGGAGCAGAAGACAACCTGCTCGTAGCCTCCACCCGCGATGTGTTCGAACAGACTCATCTGTCAACTCTCCCTGACTTGAAGACGCCACGCTGCGCCTCGTCCCTGGGAAGGGATGGTAACGCGAATAACCCGCTGCCCCTTAGGGGGCCGATACGATGCACGCCATGGTCAAGACGTCCTACCTGCGGGTTTATCAGCCGCTCTCTGCCTTCGACGAGTCCGAGCGCAAAGGTTGGGACCCCGAGCGCGTGACCGATCCGGGGGCCGAGGCGCCCGTGAGGGCGCGCTGGCTCCTGAGCGGCGCTCTTCCATCCAGCGCCGTGGGCACGGAGGGTGCCTTCATCAGACAGGTCGATGGGATCGTGCTGGTCTGCCCGTGGCGCACCCGGCTCAGGATGCTGGCAGGACTCCTCGCCTTCCGGAGCAGCATCCCCGAGGAGGTGGCCGACGCTTTCGTGCCCGAAGATGAAGCTAGGAGGGCCGCGGACGAGCTCCTCGCCATCGAGAGCCGGCACCCGGAGGTCCGCAGCCACATCCTCCACGCGAACTGGCACGTCCCCCTGAGATGGTTCGGCGCCTTCGCCGACGAGGAGAAGATCCTCACCGAAGACCTCGGCGGCCTGAGGGTCCGTTACGAGACCCCCCTCGCCACGGCCCGCCAACGCCTGGAGAAAGCCGTGGGCATCCTCGAGGAGTCGTGGATAGACGAGGAGGTCACGGGGGCAGTCAAAGAGCTGGCCGCCTGGCTGGGAGAGTTCCCCGAGGGTTGCCTCCTCGAGCTCGATTATGGCGGTGTCGCATCGGTGTTCTCGGACGAGGAGCTCCTGGATGATCGGTCCTCGGCCGACGTTTGGGCTTGCCTTGATGCTCTGGCTACGGGTGATGTGATCGCCGCCGGTCGGACCTTCGCTTCCCTCACCGACCGATGGAGTGGTGTCCGCGCCCAAGAAGTCGTCAACTGAACCCTGCCCTTGTCGGGTTCGTACCTTTCGAGTGACTAGTCGGGAATAGCCCGTCATACCCCGTCAAAGATGGCACTACCTAGCCATTACGCGAAAACCGCTCCCCCACGAAGATGGGGACAGCCGCAAAGGACCGAGGTCCTGGGCTCTTATCGGATAAAGGATCCGATCTGCAGAACTGGAGGCAACCATGAAGGCACAGAAGGACGATGCCCTCCTCACACCAGCTGAGGTCGCAGCACTCTTCCGTGTCGACCCCAAGACGGTGACCCGGTGGGCCAAGGCAGGCAAGCTGTCTTCGATCCGCACCCTGGGTGGACACCGCAGGTATCGGGCCGACGAGGTCAAGAGGTTCCTGGAAGGCGTAAGGCAAGAGGCTTAGTTCTGCCCCTCGTCGCTGTTCTACAGGAGTGGCGAGGGGCAGAATCGAACTGCCGACACCGCGATTTTCAGTCGCGTGCTCTACCAACTGAGCTACCTCGCCATCAGGGCAGGGGAACGATAGCAACCTGTTAGCCTCTGGTGTTCTCGCCCCAGTAGAGCAGTCTGGAGTGCTCATCTCCCTGTCAAGGAGAAGGTCGCCGGTTCAAGTCCGGTCTGGGGCGCCCGTGAAACGCCCCCTGGTCTTCTTGTGGACGGCAGCCTTGCTGCTCACTCCGATCGCCGCTCCAGTTCAGGCGGCGCCGCCCCTGGACTACGTTCCCTCTTCTTGTGCCGCGACCGAGAGTGGCTACCACTGCACCGTGGGGCCGTTCGATGTCGCACCCGGGGAACGTATCGAGATGATGACGGGGGTAGCGGCTCCTTCCGAGGCCGGCTACATCACCTGGGGGCAGGCGGGTCTGAGCGACGCCGACGGCCGGCCGATCGAGCATCACATGGTGCATCTCCATCATGCGGTTTGGCTCAATCCCTACGAGAAGG
>JBKJYP010000190.1:0-5092 GCA_046715695.1 Actinomycetota bacterium
ACGAGGAGGAAGAGCAGACGACGACTGCGGCCGGCGCCCCGGTCCACCCCGAGAGCGGCCGCTATCTGTACAACCAGGATGGTTTCGAGGAGCTCTGCTCCGGTGCGGCATGCCAGAAGGAGAACCTGCCCCCGACCCAAACCGTGGACGCGACCTACGGGGCGCGTTCGGATGACTCCGTCACGGTCGTGACCAAGGCCCAGATCTCCGAGAAGCGAACCGCGACGACGACGACGGTGTTCCAGAGAAACAAGGCGATCATCACGAACCTGACGGTCGACTTCGCCTATGGCGCGATCAAGTTCCACGAATCCATAGACCCCAAACCTCCGATCGACGCGGCCCTCCTCCCACTGCAAGAGGGCAAGTCGTGGAGCGGTTCTTGGACGGCCGATACCTCTGGTGATTACAGCTTCACGGTTGCCGCGCACGAACCGGTCACGGTTGGGGGCCGGAAGATCGATGCTTACCGCTTGGACACCCACATCGAGTTCCGGGGAGAGTTCAAGGGGACTACCGACGCCCAGGTCTGGGTCGATGTGGATACCGGGTTCATCGTCAAGCAAGCGGGCAAGCTCGACGTCACCTCCGAGTTCGGGACGTACCGATCCACCTTCCTTCAGGTTCTCCGATCGGGACCCGGCTACTGATGGCCAAAGCAGCTCGGATCGCAGTGCCCCAGCCCTCCGAATGGGGAGCGGAGCACCTGGCCGATGTCCGAGAGACGGTCTGGTTCACGTCGTTCTCGTCCTTCTATTTCCCCTACATCGCGACCGTTACGTTGGGGTGGGTCTATATCGGCGTCGGTGCCGCAGCTGCTGCCGGCGGCGGCTACCTGCTGCTCAACAGTTCCTATGTCACATCTCGTGGCGGGTCGGCCCTCAGACGGTCGGAAGCCAAACCGTTAGACCCGCGTGATGAGCCGCGCTTCGTCAACCTCGTGCATGGTCTCGCCGGAGACATGGGGGTGACGCCTCCCGCCCTGTGGAGGATCGACAAGGGGGGGCCGAACGCACTAGCCGTGACCCACCGTGGCCCGACCCTCGCTATCACTAGAAGTTTGCTCGATACCTACACGCGCACGGAGCTCGAAGCGGTCGCTGCCCATTGTTTGGTTCGATTGCAAGAAGCGAATGCGACGCGGGAGTACGTGGCTCTGGGCCCGCTCGCACCGCGCAAGATGAAGCTCGTCGGTTACGACGATGACGCAACTGCAGCGGCCATCACGCGTTATCCACCCGCCTTGGCTTCGGCGATCCGCAAAGCGGAGCCCTACTCCGGCCGCTTCGGAGCGTTCTGGTTCGTGTCCGATGCTTCGTGCCATCGCCCCAAGAACGAGCGAGTAGCAGCCCTCCTAGATCTTTAGCGTTTCTTGAGCGCAGCCTTCACGTTGATGCGGCCGTGGCCGTACTTGTCGTCGCGGCCTTTCGGGCCTAGGTCCACGGCGGTGGACTCGATCCGCTCCTGGACCTGAGCGGGGGTCCAGTCAGGATTCTGCGAGAAGAGGAGGGCGGCGAGGGCCGAGACATGCGGGGCCGCCATCGACGTGCCGCTCATGAACCCGTAACCGGGATAGAGGCCCTTCTTGCTCTTCGACGGAGGAAGCGTTGAGAAGATGGTTACGCCGGGTGCAGTCACATCGACGTAATCGCCGTAGCTCGAGAAGGCGGCGATCGTGTCGGTCGAGTCGGTCGCGCCGACACCCATGTACCCCGGGCAGGCTGCGGGATAATTGATGGGGTTGTCGGCATCCCCCGAGTTGCCCGATGACGCGATCAGAAGAACGCGGCGTTGCTCGGCGAGCGTCGCGGTGAGGGTCTCGAGGTCCGAGCAACCGGTTGAGGCTCCTCCGAGCGACAGGTTCACGACCTTGGCTCCCGCCAGTATCGCGTCGATGATCCCGGCAGCGACGCTGAAGCCGTCACAGGCGCCCCTCTTGTCGCAGACCTTGACCGGAAGGATCTTCGCCCCCCAGGACATCCCTGCGACACCGAGACGGTTGTCTGTGTTGGCGGCGATCACTCCTGCGATGTGCGTGCCGTGACCGTGGTCGTCGGTCGGGTCCTGATCGAGATCGACGAGATCGATCCCCGGACGAAGCCGTCCCGCCAGATCGGGATGCGAACCATCGACGCCGGTGTCCACCACCGCGACCAGGACGGGGGAGCGCGCCCCGGTCTCGGTCTTCCACGCATCGACCACCCCTAACAGGTCCATCGGCCACTGGAACTGGAGGAGTGGGTCGGACGGCTCGTCGAAGATTGCAAAGGTCTTGTTCGGCTCGACGAAGTCGACCGCCGGGGAGGAGCGATAGAGATCGAGGCTCGATGCCGGCAGCTCGATCTTCTGCACGTCGAGCAGTGGGATGGTGCCCAGGACCTGGGCACCGGCGAGTGACTGGAGAGAGGAGCGTGTCGCCGCAGCGGCGTTGTCCCATCCGACGACGACGGTCACGCGTCGTTCGATGGCCATCGGTGAAGCGAAGGAGACCGAAGCGGTGAGCAAGAGGACCGCCGTCGCGGCGAGTATCCGTCTCATCGGCGCCGGTTGGGGGCTACTTGGACTCGAGACCGGGCGATGCTCAGAGACGCGTACGCCATCGACATAAGGGCGGCCGCCAGCATCATGGCTCTGAAATTACCTCCGTCATTCCGTTTCTGCGAGCTCATCGCGTATTCCTGGGCGAGCGAGCGCTCGAACTCCCGGCTCGCCATGACGAACGCGTACTGGGGCTGTTGCTGTTCCTGGGCGGCGAGAGCGGCGTTGGCCTGGGCCTGGCCCTGCGGTTGAGGCTGCGACTGCGGGGCGGGGATCTCGGGCCGGCTGGGGGCAGGGGGCGCCGGTGGCGCTTGCAAGATGAATGGTGGAGGAGGAGCCGGCAATGCGGGAGGCTCAGGGGGCGGTTTCTTGGTCAGCGGGATGACGACCACCATCCCGGCAGCGCGGGCGGGTCGATACGCGGAGTTCCCGAAGAAGACCCCCTGGATCTCGAGGGCGTCACCCCCTCGATGGAAAACGTCCGTGATGCACGCGAGCCCAAACTGGTCGGTCACGGCCGCTGCCGTTGGGATCCCCCCGATGAAGAACCTGATCTCCTGTCCTGCGATCAGGCCATCGGATCCCTCGACGTCCGCGATGCGCAGACGCGCGCAGATGTAAGCCTGCCTTCCCTCGGTCACCATCGTTCGCTGAGGCACGATCTCCAGGAGGGTGTCGAGGGGGCAGTACCCGTCGGGCACCGCGTACGCGACCATGGTCGCCGAGTCCGCATCACGGATCCAGATCGCCGGCCGTCCGAAGGTCGTGGTGTCGCACGCGAGCTGATCGTTCTCGTAGCGCGTGCCGCTACTGGTCGTCGATTCCTGGAACCGTCTATGTTCGAGCACGGCGAGGATCTCGCAGCCTCTGCTGACATAGTAGATGGTGCGGTCGTCTTCCAGGTTCAGATACATGTTCCCATTGCCTGCAGCGACCCCTGAAGCGAAGCCGGGTGAGAGGTCTGTCTCATGCCCTCTATCTGGGTTCAGCGATACGTTGGGGTCAACCGTTTCCCCACTGACCTCGCAACTATCCAGCATCGCACCGTCAATCCCGATCTCGTGCACGCCATAACCGTGGTGTTCGTAGGAGCGGAAGTGCCCCAACGAGGGGTCGTAAGAGATCGATGTGTCCGCGCTCATCGGAGAGGCGAAACGGAATGTGGCCGTCCCCGTATCGAGGTCGACCTGGTAGACGTTCGCGGTGTCGGCGATCGTCCCGACCGAAGGCGCTACGAGCCAGAGCGAGTTGTGGGTCGAGTCGTACGTCAACGAGTTGACGTGGATATCTGGGTAGAGAACGATCTCGCCGACGTCGATGCCATCTGGCGTCATGGAGTAGATGTGATTCAGGTTGCTGTTGTCCGTGTAATAGAGAAGGCGCCCGTCGAAGGCGACGTTGCCCATCGTGCGTCCGACCGGCCTCGGGATCGCGACCTCACGCAAGACCTCCATGTCGATGCGCGGCCGGCGCCCTGCCGGGAACCCGAACGTGGGTATGTCGAAGTAGCCGGCCCCCAACACATCGAGACCGTCGCTGCGATAGAGCCAGTGGCCGGCGGCGCCGCAGCCCGAGATCGAGAGCATGAAGTGCGCGGTGAGCTCCTCATTGCGTATCAGATCGACCGCGCATCCACCCAGAGGCGGGAGCCCGGGGGTCGGCGCGAAGGTTGAGCCCTCGTCGATCGAACGGCGTATCTCGCCCCCGACGGCAGCCATGATCACTTGAGGAAGGAACGGCTCGTGACCGAGCGACGCGACGGGCTCCCCTTCGAGCTCCCGGGAGAAGCTCGTTCCGAGATCGCGCGTCCTGAGGATCCCATCGGAGGTTGCCGCGTCAACGCGAGAAGAACCGGCGATGGCCGCGGTGTCGAGATCGGTCACGATCGACCGATCGGCCAGCTTCCACACCAGACCACCGTTGTCCGATAACCAGAGACCGGGAGGGGCCCCCGCCCTGACCGCGGTGTCGCTGTTCGCCCACACGACGTCGGGGTTCAAAGGATCGACCGCCAGCTTGGATGGAGCGATGGGCAGAGCTCCCGGCAGCGGACTCCAGGAGTTGCCGAAGTCGGTGCTCTTGAACAGCAGCCCCTTCCCCAGTGGCAGAGGGAGCTCGGGACCGGCGGCGAGGTACATGACCTGGGGGTCGCCAGGAGCGACAGCGAGGGCGGTGACTGCCAGTCCGGCCAACTCCTCGACGGCTTCGAAGCTCTGTCCGAAGTTCCGTGTCACATGGAGACCGGGATCCTGGCCCCCGGCACCTTCTCCCGGACCTGGCGAACTGAGGATGAAAGCCGTTCCCGCGGGCGTCTCCTCAGTGACAACGCCGTACATGGTGCGGTCCGCCCCGAGGTCGAGGACGGACCCCCACGAGCCTCCTGCATCAGAGGAGAGATAGACCCGCCCATCTGTTCCTCCGGCGATGAATGTGCAGGGGGACTGAGCGAAGGATCCGGCGGAGGCGAGCTCGGCCTTCGGTTCCTGAATCTGGACCCACCGGTTGTAAGGGATGTCGAGGGCCTTGCATGGGACCGGGGGACCGGAGCTGGGAG
>JBKJYP010000191.1:0-5251 GCA_046715695.1 Actinomycetota bacterium
GGGAGGCAGCGTCTGATGTGTATATGTTACAGGCTGGGAGCGTTGTGAGGGACCAACGATCCGGGGCTGCTGGAGCAGGTCCATGTTGCGGCCCGCTCGGGCGATACCGACCTGGAGCTTGCGCTGAAGCATGGAGGTGGAACCGAGCTTCGAACGGACGACGAGGTCGAGGGCCTCCTCGAGGAGCTCATCCCCACCGGTGCTATTCCCGGAGAGAGGCCCCGAACCGGGCTCTTCTGCCGTTACACCCTCGATGTACTCCGGCTCACCCTGTCGTCGAACGTAACCCACGACACCGGCGATCTCCTTCTCGGTGACCCATGAGCCTTGGATCCGCCTGGCCTTCGAAGAGTTGGCATGCAGGAAGAGCATGTCGCCGTGACCGATGAGTTTGTCCGCGCCACCCTGATCAAGGATCACTCGCGAGTCTTGCTGCGAGGCGACGCTGAACGCGAGCCGAGAAGGGATGTTGGCTTTGATGACACCGGTCACGACGTCGACCGACGGTCTCTGTGTCGCGACGATCAGATGGATCCCGACCGCTCGGGCCATCTGGGCTATGCGGCAGATCGCAGCCTCGACATCCCTTGGCGCAACCATCATCAGATCGGAGAGCTCGTCCACCACGACGAGGATGTAAGGCAGCGGCGTGGGGTCGTCATCGTCATCGTTGTGCTTGACGACTGCGCCACGCGAGATCGCCTCGTTATAGAACTCGAGGTTCCGCATCCCCGACCGCGCGAGGATCTCGTAGCGCATCTCCATCTCACGCACGACCCAGTTCAGAGCCGTCGCGGCCTTCTTGGGGACGGTGACAACCGGCGTGAGCAGATGAGGAACGCCGGCGAAGTGCGTGAGCTCGACGCGTTTCGGGTCGATGAGGATCATGCGCACCTGATCTGGGGTGGATCTCATCAGAAGGGAAGTGATGATCGAGTTGATGCAGGATGACTTGCCGGAGTTGGTCGCACCGGCGATGAGAACATGCGGCATCTCGGTCAGGTTCGCCATCACTGCATCGCCCTCGATGTCTTGTCCCAGAGCGACGGACAGCGGGTGTTTGTCCTGCTGGGCCCCCTTGCTCGCGAGGACATCGCCGAGGGTTACGAGCTGGCGGCTCCTGTTAGGCACTTCGATGCCGATGGCCGAGCGTCCGGGGATAGGTGCGAGGAAACGGAGCTCGCCCGAAGCCAGTGCGTACTTGATCTCGTTCGAAAGAGAGAGGACCCGGTTCACCTTCACCCCGGCCCCCAACTCGACCTCGAAGCGCGTGACCGTGGGACCTGCGGTGTAACCCGTCACCCGCGCGTCCACCTGGAACTGATCGAGAGTCTCCTCGAGTATCCGGGTCGTCTCTTCGATCGAGCGCACGGAGATCTCCCGCGCTGCGCCGCGAGCAAGAAGCTCGATCCCGGGCAAGCGATAGCTCGACCGCGAGCGGGAGCGAGGAGCAGGGCGACTCGCCGAGATCCCATCCTCAGGGGCCTCGATCGGCTCGTCCTCTTCTTCTTCGACGGGCTCCACGACCGAGAGTGATGGAACTATGGGCTCCACGACCGCTGCCTCGTCATACTCCTCGTCGTCGACGAACAAGCCTGTGCCCTGCGTCATCCCGCGCACGAAGTCGACCGAAGCGATGACACCGGCCTTGACCAAGCTCGCAACACGACTGACGGGCGTACGGGTGATAACGAGGATCCCTCCGGCGATGACCAGAACCATCACGGTCCACGCGAGCCAAGCTCCGGCGAGACCCGAAAGCGGTCGCGCGATGAGGGCCCCGAAGATGCCGCCCAAGTTCTGAAGCCGTTCGATGGGGATGGTCACGGGTCGATTGCCACGGGCCAGATGCACGACGCCGCCGAGAGCGAGCATCACGCCGATGCTTCCGGCGAGTATCCGGGCGGCGTAAGCCCGGAAGCTGGAGACGACGATAATCGTCCCAAGTCCCATGAGCAGGACGGGGACCGTCACCGCGACCCGTCCGAATGCGAGTTGGGAGACGTGGGCCAGTCCGGCTCCGATCGGCCCGGCTCCCTCCGAGTAGACGCCGAGTGCGGCGGCCGCCCCGGTGAAGACGAGGACCATCCCCCAGACCTCGACGGGGGCCGTCCGGATATGGACGACCGACCAGCGGAAGAACTGGAGGGCCTTGTTGGGAGCCTTCTTCTTGCGCTTCTTGGGGGCCGGCCGGCGTGGCGGGGGGCTCACCCGGCCCCGGGCGGGGACGTGGGCTGGGACCCGGGGCGCGTTCCGGCGTGGAGCCGGGGCGCGGCGAGCGTTCCGAGACCGGGGTCCCGGCTTACGGGGTCGCGTCGCCACTTTAAGGTCCTTTCCCCTCTAGTTGCACAGGACCCACAACTTTAACCCTAATTAACAAACACAACAGCATTTCGGCCCGGATTCCGGGGTTAGACCAGGTGGCTAGACCTCCATCACTATCGGAAGGATCATCGGGCGGCGGCGGGTCTCGGCCCAGACGAACTCGCCTATGGCCCGCCGGCAGACCTTCTTGATGGCCGACCAGTCGGTCGAATGCTCGGTGGCCAGGTCATCGAGAGCGTCGGCTGCCCGGTCCGCAGCCCTCTCGAGGAAGTCTCGGCTTTCGTCTTCGTGGACGAACCCGCGGGTGATCACGTCGGGGCCGGCCAGGACCTCGCCGGTGTGGCCGTCGATGGTTACGACACAGACCACGATCCCGTCATCGGCCAGGACGCGTCTGTCCCGAAGGACGACGGGCCCGACATCGCCGACGCCGAGACCATCGACGAGGATCGTGCCCGCCTGCACAGACTCGCCGCGAGTCACCAGGCCGCCGCGCAACTCGAGGACGTCCCCATCCTCGACGATCGAGATCGCCTCGGGAGCTATGCCTGCGAGTTCGGCGATCCGCTTGTGCGCGGCCAGTTGGCGGAACTCGCCATGGACGGGAACGAACTGTCGGGGGTGCATCAGTAGCGCCATCTCCAAGAGCTCATCCGAAGCGCCATGTCCCGACGCATGAACTGCATGCGCCGGTGGATGGAAAACGGTGGCCCCTGCCTTGTAGAACGCGTTGATCACACGATGGACCGCACTCTCGTTACCGGGGATCGGACTGGCGGAGAGGATGATCGAATCCCCCTCCTGGACCTTGATCACCTTGTGCTCGCCGGCAGCGATGAGAGAGAGCGCCGAAAGGGGCTCGCCCTGCGATCCCGTACAGACGATAGCGAGGCGCTCCCGCGGGAGCTTCATCGCCTCCTCGATGGGGATCAAGGTGGACGGTGCCACATGGAGGTGACCTAGTTGCCGGCCGACCTCCGCATTCGCGATCATCGACCGTCCCGCGAGGGCGACGTTGCGGCCGGCGGCCTCGGCCACCTCGATAACCTGCTGGATCCGATGCAGGTTCGATGCGAAGCAAGCGATGATGATCCGGCCGGTAGCGACCTCGAAGATCTCTCGCAACCCATCGCCCACGATGGACTCCGAAGGGGTCCGGCCGGGGGTCTCGGCGTTGGTGGAATCCGAAAGCATCAGATCGATCCCCTCATCGGCGATCACCGAAAGCCCTACGAGATCGGTCCGGCGCCCATCGATCGGGGTTTCATCGAGCTTGAAGTCGGAGGTGTAGAAGATCCGGCCCTCGGGCGTGTCGATGACTATCGAAACTGCGTCGGGGATCGAATGCGACATAGCGAAGAACTTGCAATCGAACGGCCCGATCTGACGCGACCCGGGCGCTTCGATCTCGACGAACTCGGTGGGCTTCACTCCCCACTCGTCGAGGCGGCGGCGCGCCAGCCCCAAAGTCAGCGGCGTTCCGTAAACGGGGGCTTGAACCTCTTTCAAGAACCACGACAGTGCACCGACATGATCCTCGTGGCCATGGGTCAGGACGATCCCCTCGCAGCGAACACCACTCTCGAGGATGTAGCGCCAATCCGGAAGCACGAGGTCGACCCCGAGCATCTCATCCGTCGGGAAAGACAATCCGCAGTCAACGATGATCGATCGATCTCCGTGCTCTACCGCGAACATGTTGCGGCCGACCTCCCCGAGTCCACCGAGGAAGACAACCCGAGCGGGCGCACTCACAGAAGCTCAGCGGCCTCCAGAGCGGCCCGGATGGCATCCGACTGCTCGGGCGTGGGTGGCACAAGTGGAAGCCTGGGATCGCCGAGATCGAAACCGGTCATCGCCATCGCGGCCTTCACCGGGATCGGGCTCGTCGTCAGGCCCATGATCGTCTCCATGAAGGGCAGGCGGCGCAAGAAGAGCGAACGAGCTTCTGCCAGGTCTCCTGCATTCCAAGCATCGAAGATGGCCTTCAGGTCGTTCCCGATCAAGTGCGAGACAACCGAGACGATGCCGATGGCCCCGGCGGCGATGTGCTGGATGAGAAGCACGTCGTCCCCGGAATAGATCTCGAAATCCTTGTGGCCGGCCTTGTCGAGGCGCTGGCGGAGACGCGCGGTTTCAGCTGCATCTCCAACCGCGTCTTTCACCGCGACGATGTTCGAGTGAGCGGCGAGCTCGACCATCGTGTCGATCTCGACCCGCCGGCCGGTTCGCCCGGGGATGTCGTAGATCATCAGAGGGACGCTCGATGCGTCCGCGACCGCGGTGAAGTGAGCCAGGAGACCGTTCTGGGGGGGCCTGGAGTAATAGGGAGTCACGACGAGCGCGCCGTTGACCCCGAGGGTCCCGGCTTCTTTCGTCAGCTCGATCGTCTCGGACGTGTTGTAGGTGCCCGTGCCCGCGATGATCGTCGCCCGATCCCCCACCTCTTCGAGGACGTTGGAGATCAGGTCGAGCTTCTCGGCATGCGTGAGCGTCGGGGATTCCCCCGTCGTCCCGCAGAGGACCAGACCATCGGAGCCGTTGTCGATCAGATGAGCAGCCAGGCGGCGAGCACCCTTGGTGTCGAGTGCGCCCTCTCGGTCGAAGGGCGTGAGCATGGCGGTGATGACTTCGCCGAAACGGGTATCCATGCGTGTCACGGTACCGGATTACCCGACCGTCGTCTGCAATCTGGCGCCCGCGGCACGGGTCGGGTCGGCGCCGTCGTAGACCGTGACCGAGTTAGCCGCCTCGCCGGCCTCGTCGGGAACCACGAGCTCGAACTCGATCGTCATCGCTTCACCTTCCTCCAGGGCGCCGAAGACATAAACGACTCCGTCACGCGAGATCCCATCGGGAGACGCTTCGATCCCGGCGATCGCCGGGTACTCGCCGTTCCGGCCCACCCCCACTATCGAAACACGAA